>NZ_CAXTHO010000173.1:0-4777 GCF_964244015.1 uncultured Amnibacterium sp.
CTCGCGGATCCGGAGCAATTCGGCGACACCCCGCATTCCGGGTCCGGAATGCGGGATGTCGCGTGAATTCTCCGGATCCGCGATGATTCGGGCGTGCGGAGGATCGTGGTCGGCGTGTTCGGTGGACTGCTTGCGGCGATGCTCGCGATCGGCACGGTCGACACATTCGTATGGCTGCCGGAGGCGACCGCCCCGAGCATCCCGCTCGAGCGGATCTATGCGGCGCTCGGCGACTCGGGCGACCTGCTGGCGTGCATCGCGTCGCCCGTGATCTGGTTCGGCTTCTGGGCGGTGCTCGGCACGCTGTTCGTGACGGCGCAGCTGCCCGCGCATCCGGCCTTCCGGCCGATGCTGCTGCGGCCGGTCTCCGCCGCGGCGCTCGGTCTGCTGCTGCTCGGCGGCGTGGGCTTCTTCCACTGGTGGAGCGCGTTCGCGATGGCGATGTCCGTCTCCGACGAGCTACCACCGGGGTACGGCACGATCACGCCGCTCGGCATGGTCATCGTGCTCGGCGGCCTGATCGCCATCGCCGTCGGCGCGCTGCTCGGCGTCGCGGCCCTCGTCAGCCGACCGAGAGCCGCGCCCGCCCTCTCCTGACCTCACGGGTCGTGTTCACGGATACGGAGATCCGGCGTCGACGGCAGTCCTGTGGAGAACCGGCGACGGCGATCCGGGCGCTTCCCTAGCCTGCGGGCATGCTCATCGTCGCCCGACGCCTCCCGGTCGGGGAGGCGCTTCCCGCGCTCGGGCTGCTCGCCGTCGCGACGCTGACGATCGGTCCCCGGCCGATCCTGCTCGGGGTCGCGTGGCTCGCGGCCGTCACGCCCCGGCTGGTCGCCTTCGACCTCGCCGAGCACCGGCTACCCGACGCGATCGTGTTGCGCGGCTATCCCGCGGTGCTCGCCGCGGTCCTCCTGGACTCCTGGTCGCGGGGCGTCGCGCCGGCCGGACCGGTGCTCGCCGGCCTCGCCTGCGGGCTGGTCTTTCTCCTCCTGCATGCCGCCGGAGGAATGGGGCTCGGCGACGTGAAGCTCGCTCCACTGCTCGGCGTGCTCGCCGCCGCCGCGCTGCCCGGCGGAGCCCTGGTCTGGCTCCTCCTGGCGTTCCTGCTCGGCGGCATCGGCGCGACCGTCGTCCTGATCCGCCGCGGCGCTGGCGCCCGAATGCCCTTCGGCCCGCCGATGCTCGCGGCCGCCTGGCTCACCCTCCTCCTCGCCTAACGGGGCCCACCGCTGCAATAGGCGCGGTGCGCACCGTCGGATCAGCAGCGGAGAGCCCCGCTAGCGGAGGTGGTCAGGGCGTCGAACGAGTGCGGAGGGTCAGCCCGGGCGGGTCATCGAGAGGACGTCGAGGGCCGTGTCGAGCTGCGCCTCCGTCAGCTCGCCGCGCTCCACGAAGCCGAGCTCGATCACGGACTGGCGGATCGTGCGGCCCTGGGCGACCGAGTACTTCGCGACCTTCGCGGCGGCCTCGTAGCCGATCGTGCGGTTCAGCTTCGTGACGATGGAGGGGGACGACTCGGCGAGCGCGCGCGCCCGCTCCTCGTTCACGGTCAGCCCGTCGAGCACCTTGTCGGCGAGCAGACGGGACACGGCCGCGAGCAGGCGCACCGACTCGAGCAGCGCGGTGCCCATGACGGGGATCGCGACGTTCAGCTCGAAGACGCCGGAGGCGCCCGCCCAGGTGATCGTCGCGTCGTTGCCGATCACGCGCGCGGCGACCATCAGCGTCGCCTCCGGGATCACCGGGTTCACCTTGCCGGGCATGATCGACGACCCCGGCTGCAGGTCGGGGATGTGCAGCTCGCCGAGGCCGGCGTTCGGGCCGGAGCCCATCCAGCGCAGGTCGTTCGAGATCTTCGTCAGGCTGACGGCGAGCACCTTCAGCGCGCCGGACGCCTCGACGAGACCATCCCGGGCGCCCTGGGCCTCGAAGTGGTCGGCGGCCTCGACGATCGGCAGCCCGGTCGTCTCGGCGAGGATCGCGATCACCGCGGGGGAGAAGCCGGCGGGGGTGTTGATGCCCGTCCCGGTCGCCGTACCGCCGAGCGGCACCTCCGCGAGCCTCGGCACCATCGCGGCGATCCGGTCGAGGGCGAGCCGGATCTGGCGGGCGTACCCGCCGAACTCCTGCCCGAATGTCACCGGGGTCGCATCCATCAGGTGGGTGCGCCCGGCCTTGACGAGATGCGCCCACGCCTGCGCCTTGACCTCGAGTGCGGTCGCGAGGTGCTCGAGCGCCGGCACCAGCACCGTCTGCACCGCTTCGGTCGCGGCGAGGTGCACGGAGGTGGGGAACACGTCGTTCGACGACTGCGACGCGTTCACCTCGTCGTTCGGGTGCACCGCGCGCCCGAGCCGCTGCGAGGCGAGCGAACCCAGCACCTCGTTGATGTTCATGTTCGACGACGTCCCGCTGCCCGTCTGGTACACGTCGATCGGGAACTGGTCCAGGTGGCGACCGGCGATGATCTCGTCGGCGGCACCCACGATGGCCTCGACGACGTCGGGCTGCAGCACACCGAGCCGCCCGTTGACGATCGCGGCGCCGCGTTTGATGCGCGCGAGCGCGATGATCTGCGCCTCTTCGAGGCCTGCGCCGGAGATCGGGAAGTTCTCGACCGCGCGCTGGGTCTGCGCGGCCCAGAGCGCATCGCGGGGCACCCGCACCTCGCCCATCGTGTCGTGCTCGATGCGGTAGGCAGCGTCCTCGGACGTCATCAGGCTCCTTCGCAGGGGTGGATCCGGCCGGTGGGATCAGGTTGCGTCGCCCACGGCGAAGCGCCGGTCGACGCGGCCCTCCGCGAGGCGGTAGTTGGCGCCGACCACGTCCACGCTACCGTCCGCGACCGCGGCGGACAGCAGGTCGGAGGCCGCCAGCAGCGACGCGACGGTGGACTCGAGATGGGCCTCGCCGACGGCGGCCGGATCGGTGCCGGCCGCCTCGACCGCCGGCCGGATCGCCTGGATGTGCGCGGCGATCAGCGGAGGCAGCAGGGGCGCGTCCGGCCCCGCAGCGTCGATCGCGGCCTGCACGGCGCCGCAGCGGTCGTGCCCCAGCACGACGACGAGCGGCACGCCCAGCACCGCGACCGCGTACTCGATGGAGGCGATGGCAGAGCTGCTGGCGATCTGACCCGCGTTCCGGATCACGAACAGATCGCCGAGGCCCTGGTCGAACAGCACCTCGGCGGCGACGCGGGAGTCGCTGCAGCCGAGCACCGCGGCGATGGGCTGCTGACCCTCCGCGAGATCGGCCCGCCGGCTCGCGTCCTGCCTCGGATGCTCGGAGCGGTCGCCGACGAATCGCTCGTTGCCCTGCGCGAGCCGATCCCAGGCGTCGCTGGCCGGTCGTGTCACGGCAGCGAACCGGCGCCGTCGAGGCCCCGCGAGGCGGCGTCCGTCGCGACCGCTGCGGCGAGCGAACGCACCTCCGCCGCCGACGCCGTGCCGTACACGGCGACGTCGACCGTCCCGATCTTCGTCGCGAGTCCGTAGGCGACGTTGCCGATGGCGTCGTCGCCCAGGTTCCGGCGGTCGTAGATCCGCCACGGCAGACCGCCGATGGTCGTCGTCCCTGTCGGGTCGGCGCCGTCGAGCGTCGTGTCCAGCAGGTCCGGCGTGCCGGGCAGCCCCTCCGTCAGGCCGACGTACCGCGAGCCGCCGATGATGTAGCCGACGTACCAGGAGGCCTGGGCGCCGGATCCGCGCAGCTCTGCCGCGTTCGCCTTCCAGGTGCTCGGCAGCGTCGGCGCGAGCAGCGGCTGTCCCGCCGTGTCGGCGAACTGCTCCGAGGTGGCCCGCACGTCGAGGTCGGCCTGCTTCGGGGTTCCGCCGCGCGGCACGATCGCGATGATCAGCGCGACGATCCCGAGGCAGGCGGCCAGCGAGGCGACGAGGTTCCGCCAGTTCTGGCGCGAGCGCCGCAGCGCCCGGTCCCGCGCCTTGCGCTCGGCGGTCTCCTGCGGCGTCTCGGGCCTGCCGAGCTCTGCGACGACCCGGCCGGTGCCGCTCACGACTCGGCGCGCGCGGCATCGAGCCGCGCCCGGGCGCCGGTGAGCCAGGTCTCGCAGCGGGTCGCGAGCGCCTCGCCGCGCTCCCAGAGCGTCAGCGACTCCTCGAGCGTCGTACCGCCCCGCTCCAGCTGGTCCACCACGGCGATCAGCGCGTCGCGGGACGCCTCGTAGGAGAGGTCCTCGACGTCGGTGGGGACGCCCGCATCGGTCATACGGGGAAGTCTACGAGCGGGCTCCGACGGGCTCGGCCCGATCCGCCCGGTCCGTCCCGACGGCCCCCTCGCTGGTCGCGGCCACCGCCCCGTCGACCACCCGGACGGTCAGCTGCGTGCCCGTAGGGGCATCCGCGGTGTGCCGCAGCGCGGCGCCGTCGCCGCCGAGCACGATGGCGTAGCCGCGCTCCAGCGTGCGGAGCGGGGACAGGGTGCGGAGGTGGCCGCGCGCCTCCGCGAGCCGCCGCTCGGCCTGGTCCACGGTGCGATCGACCAGCTCGGTCGACCGCGCCGCCCATCGGGTCAGCTCGTCCGCGCGTGTCTCGACGATCCAGGCGCCGTCCGCCAGCACCCGCCGGGCACGCAGCGACGAGATCCGCTCGGCCTCGCCCCGCACGGTCTGGGTCAGCCGGTTCCGGATGCGGGCGCGCGCCTGGCTGACGCCGTTCAGCTCCTCCGTCACATCCGGCACGACGCGCTTCGCGGCGTCCGTCGGCGTGGAGGCGCGCAGGTCGGCGACGTCGTCGAGCAGCGGCCGGTCGTTCTCGTG
>NZ_CAXTHO010000174.1:0-4550 GCF_964244015.1 uncultured Amnibacterium sp.
GCACGCACCCGTCGAGATCCGGTCGCACGACGGGGAACACTGGATCGTCCCCACGGGCTGGATCGGACCACCGGACCCCACCCACCGAAGACAGACCCGCGGGCATCTCGCCCGGGCCAGACCCCGACGGGTACCCAACCCCTGGACACAACGAAGCACTACCGACTCCGGGTGATCTCGAGGCTCGCTTCGCTCGCACCTCGATCAACGAGCGGGGGGCGACTGCGGGCGGAGAGGGCGGAGACCACCTGCGCGTCGGATGATCGGATCTGGGGATTGCCTGATCGCGGTACGATCACCTAATGCCCGTTTCTGAGTCGATCGAGCAGGACGTGGTCGACTCCGCTCCTGCGACGCCCTCCGGTCCGTCGACCGCGCCCACGTCCATCTCTTTTGGCGACCTCGGCCTGAGCGGCCCCATCCTGAAGGGGTTGAAGGACCTCGGCTACGAATCGCCGTCCGCGATCCAGGCCGCCACGATCCCCTCCCTCCTCGCCGGCCGCGACGTCGTCGGCCGCGCCCAGACCGGCACCGGCAAGACGGCCGCGTTCGCGCTGCCGATCCTGTCCCGCCTCGACCTGGCGCAGACCGCGCCGCAGGCGCTCGTGCTCGCCCCGACGCGGGAGCTCGCGCTGCAGGTCTGCGAGGCGTTCGAGAGCTACGCCTCGCACCTCAAGGGCGTGCGCCTGCTGCCGGTGTACGGCGGTCAGGCGTACGGCCAGCAGCTGTCCGCGCTCCGACGCGGCGTCCACATCGTCGTCGGCACGCCCGGCCGGATCATGGACCACCTCGAGAAGGGCACGCTCGACCTCTCGCAGCTGAAGTACCTGGTGCTCGACGAGGCCGACGAGATGCTGAAGATGGGCTTCGCGGAGGACGTCGCGACGATCCTCGCCGACACCCCGGCGAGCAAGCAGGTCGCGCTCTTCTCCGCGACGATGCCCTCGCAGATCCGCCGCATCTCGGCGCAGTACCTGCACGACCCCGAGGAGATCACGGTCGCCACGACGACCACGACCTCCGCGAACACCACGCAGCGGTACCTGGTCGTGTCCTACCCGCAGAAGGTCGATGCGCTCACCCGCATCCTCGAGGTCGAGAACTTCGAGGGCATGATCGTGTTCGTCCGCACGAAGAACGAGACCGAGACGCTCGCCGAGAAGCTGCGCGCCCGCGGCTACACGGCCGCCGCGATCAGCGGCGACGTCGCCCAGGCGCAGCGCGAGCGCACGGTCAACCAGCTGAAGTCCGGGAAGCTCGACATCCTCGTCGCCACCGACGTCGCCGCGCGCGGGCTCGACGTCGACCGGATCAGCCACGTCGTGAACTACGACCTGCCGATCGACACCGAGTCGTACGTGCACCGCATCGGCCGCACCGGCCGCGCGGGCCGCTCCGGCATCGCGATCAGCTTCGTCACCCCGCGCGAGCGCCGCATGCTCACCTCCATCGAGCGGGCGACGCACCAACCGCTCGAGCAGATGCAGCTGCCGACCGCGGAGGACGTGAACGCGACCCGGCTCAGCCGTTTCGACGACCAGATCACCGCGGCCCTCGAGCAGGAGAGCCGGATCGCCGGGTTCCGCGACATCATCGGCCACTACGTCGAGCACCACGATGTGCCGGAGGCGGACGTCGCCGCGGCCCTCGCCGTCGTGGCGCAGGGGGAGACCCCGCTGCTGCTGTCCCCGGAGGCCGACCGCCCCCAGCGCTTCGACCGCGACGACCGGGGCAGCACGAGCGATCGGCCCCGTCGCGACGACGGCGACCGCCCCGAGCGTCGCAGCCGCCCCTCCGGGCCTCGCACCACGTACCGGCTCGAGGTCGGCAAGCGGCAGCGCATCGAGCCGCGGCAGATCATCGGCGCGCTCGCGAACGAGGGCGGGCTGACGCGGGAGGACTTCGGCGGCATCGACATCCGCGCCGACTTCTCTCTGATCGAGCTGCCGGTCGACCTCTCCGGCGACGTGCTCGACAAGCTGAGCGGAACCCGAATCAGCGGCAAGCTCATCCAGCTGCGCGCCGATGGCGGTCCACTGCGGAAGAGCGCGCCGGACGGCTCCGCCCGGCGCCCCCGGCGATACTGAGAGGCTTCCTGCCTCGGCCCGGGGAATCCGGGGCAGCGGTGGTCGTTCGGTCCTGATCGGGTCCGGGCCGCGGCCCCGCGCATTGGAGGTGGGCGACAACGATCCGCAGGGATCGTCGTGGTTGCCACACCATCTCGTTCATGCCTGCGATGACCACCGCCGACCGCCGACAGCTGCTGTCCCGACGCGATCTGTCCGTCGACCTCGTCCGGGTCTGCTGCGTGCTGCTCGTCGTGGTGCTGCACTCGCTGATGCTCGGCCTCGACCGGCAGGCCGACGGCACGATCGGCTGGAAGAACGTCGTCCAGGAGCAGCCCTGGTTCCCGGTCGCGAGCTGGTTCGGCCAGCTGATGCCGCTGTTCTTCGTGGTGGGCGGCTTCGCGAGCTGGCAGGGCTGGTACTCGACGCAGCGGAAGGGCGGAGGAGGGGACGACTTCTTCCGCGCCCGCCTCCTCCGGCTCGGGACGCCCGCCGCCGTCTGGTTCGTGATCGTCGGCATGATCGTCTGGCTCGCCGCAGCCGCCGGGCTGCCGGCGGACCTGCTCGCGAACGGCCTCGGGCTGCCGCTGTGGTTCCTCGCCGCCTACCTGGTCTGCCAGGCCGCGGTGCCGCTGATGATCCGCCTCCACGTCACGCACCCGATCACGACGTTCGCGACGCTGCTCGTCGCGGTGATCGCCGTGGACGCCGTTCGTGGCGCGACGGGTGTGGAGACGGTCGGGCTGCTGAACCTGCTGCTCGTCTGGCCGCTCGTGCAGCAGATCGGCTTCCTGCTCGCCGACGGCACGATCGCGCGGCTCGGCCGACCAGCACTGCTCGGCGTCGCGACGGTCGCCTTCGGCACGGTCGGCGTGCTCGGGTCCTCCGGGCTCTACTCGCCCGACATGCTCGACAACCTGAACCCGCCGACGCTGCCCCTCGTGCTCATCGGGGTCGGTCAGACGGCCCTGTTCGTGCTGGTGAAGCCGGCCCTGGACGCGCTGATGCGCACCCGGCCCGCGCAGGCGTTCGTCGGCATCGCCGGCACGCGCCTGATGACGATCTACCTGTGGCACCTGCTGCTCGTGATCGCCGTCGCAGCGACGGTCCTGATCGCCCCGGGCATCGTGCCCGCGGTCGGCACGCCGGCCTGGTGGCTGGCCAGGGTCCCCGGCGACCTGTCGGTCTTCGTGGTCCTGTTCGTGCTGTCGCTCGGCCTCGCGCGCTTCGAGCGCGGCCCGAGGCGCGTCGGACCGGTGCCCTCCGTCCCGGCCCTCGCGGTCGCCGGCGTGCTCGCGGTCGTGCCGCCGTTCTGGGCGATGGAGGTGGGCCTGAGCCCGACCTCGTTCGTGTGGGGCGCCGCCGCGATGTGCGCGGCGGTGCTGATCGCTCGGGGGCGTCCGGCCCTGTAGGATCCAGGCCGCGAACGGGAGCATCCCGACTCCGCACCACTCGTCAGCTTGATCCGCGCCGTCCGCGGGTCCGGGGGCGCGGCGCCCGGCCGGGCGGGGAGAGACGTTCGAGGACAGCCCTGCCCTCGAGGAGCACGCCTTCATGACCATCGTCCCGCTGCCGTTCGAGATCGTCTCGCTCGGTGTCATCGTCCTGATCCTGATCGGCGACATCGTGCTCGCCTACCGGCGACCCCACGTGCCGTCGACCAGGGAGTCGACCCTGTGGGTCGTCTTCTACGTCGCGCTCGCGCTGGTGTTCGCGCTCCTGCTGCTGATCGTCGACGGCCCGACCCGTGCGACCGAGTTCGTCGCCGGCTGGCTGACCGAGTACTCGCTGTCGATCGACAACCTCTTCGTCTTCATCGTCATCATGACCGGCTTCGCCGTACCGAAGAAGCGGCAGCAGGAAGTCCTGATGATCGGGATCATCCTGGCGCTGGTCTTCCGCGGGATCTTCATCCTGATCGGTGCCCAGCTGATCGAGAACTTCAGCTGGATCTTCTACATCTTCGGCGCGTTCCTGATCTACACCGCGATCACGCAGGCGTTCGGCGGCGAGCACGGCGACCAGACCGACACGGTCCTGATCCGGTTCGCGAAGCGGCACCTCTCCGTCACCGACGAGTACGACGGCGGCAAGCTGCGCACCACGATCGACGGCAAGAAGATGTTCACACCGATCCTGATCGTGCTGATCGCGATCGGCGCCACCGACGTGCTGTTCGCGCTCGACTCGATCCCGGCGATCTTCGGCATCACCGACAGCCCGTTCATCGTCTACACCGCGAACATCTTCGCGCTGATGGGCCTCCGGCAGCTCTACTTCCTGCTCGGCGACCTCGTCGAGCGGCTCACGTACCTCAAGTACGGGATCGCGTTCATCCTCGCGTTCATCGGGGTGAAGCTGATCCTGCACGCGCTCCACGAGAACGAGCTGCCGTTCCTGAACGGCGGTGAGCACATCCCGGTGCCCGAGATCGGCACCGTGCTCTCCCTCATCGTGATCGTCGCATCGATGGCGGTCGCCACC
>NZ_CAXTHO010000175.1:0-4502 GCF_964244015.1 uncultured Amnibacterium sp.
CCAACCGCGACCTCGGCGCGCTCGACCCGCACAAGGCGGCGATGATCGAGCGCGCGTGCACCACGATCCGTGCGGGCTCGCACCACGACGAGTTCGTCGTCGACGTGATCCAGGGCGGCGCCGGAACCTCCACGAACATGAACGCGAACGAGGTGGTCGCGAACGTCGCGCTGGACCTCGCCGGGCACGCGCTCGGCGACTACGCGACGCTCGACCCGATCGACGACGTCAACCGCAGCCAGAGCACGAACGACGTCTATCCGACCGCCGCGAAGATCGCGATCGCGATGGCCCTCGAGGACCTGCTCGTCGAGCACACCGCGCTGAGGCGGGCGTTCGCGGACAAGGGACACGAGTTCCACCAGGTGCTGAAGGTCGGCAGGACCCAGCTGCAGGACGCGGTGCCGATGACGCTCGGCCAGGAGTTCCACGGGTTCGCCACGACGCTCGGCGAGGACGAGGACCGCATCCGCGAGGTGCTGCCGCTGCTCCGCGAGATCAACCTCGGCGCGACCGCGATCGGCACCGGCATCACCGCCGACCCGCGCTACGCCGCGACCGTGCAGGCGCACCTGACCGACCTGCTCGGGGAGCAGTACGTGACCGCGGGCGACCTCATCGAGGCGACCAGCGACACCGGGGTGTTCATGCAGATGTCGGGCGTGCTGAAGCGCGCCGCGGTGAAGCTGTCGAAGATCTGCAACGACCTCCGCCTGCTCTCCTCCGGGCCGCAGGCCGGGTTCGGCGAGATCGTACTGCCGCCCCGCCAGGCCGGCTCATCGATCATGCCGGGCAAGGTCAACCCGGTGATCCCGGAGGTGGTGAACCAGATCGCGTTCGCGATCGTCGGCCACGACCTGACGGTGACGATGGCGGCGGAGGCGGGCCAGCTGCAACTGAACGCGTTCGAGCCGATCATCCTGCACTCGATCCTCACCAACGTGTCGTGGCTGGCTGCGGGCTGCCGGACCCTCCGGCTGCACTGCGTCGAGGGCATCCGCGCGAACGTGAGCCGTCTCGACACGATGGCGCGCACCTCCGTCGGGGTCGTGACCGCCCTGACGCCCGACATCGGCTACGCGGCGGCATCCGCGCTCGCGAAGACCGCGCTGCTGACCGGCAGGGACGTCGCCGACGTGGTCGTGGAGGCGGGCCTGATGGATCGCGCACGCGTCATCGAATTGACTGCGCCGGAACGGCTGACGAACTCGGCCCCCATCACCGCGGCCGTCGCCGTGGTGGGCCCGGAGACCGCCGCGATCGTCATCGCGAACCCGACCGAGCCCCACCCGATCTGACCGTCGGTCGCCCCGGTCAACCGGGTATCGCGCGCTGCGCCGACCCGGACGACTGCAGGCCGGCCGCGTAGCCGGGGGCGCGGCCGTAGCCGGTGAACGACCGCCGGTCCGTTCTCGAGCGCACGTGCACGTTGTGCTCCACCCAGTCCTGCACGGCTGCGTCGCGCGACGCGACGACGAGCGCCGTGCCCGCGCCGGTCTGGGCGATCGCCGCCGCACGCCCGGCAGCGACTCGTGCGGCGGCGCCTCTGCCGAACTCCTGCGCGAACGCGCAGCGCGCGAGATGCGCGTCCCACTTCTGGATCAGGCGGTGCCGACGGTCGCCACGCCACCACGCGCGCATCGCGAGCTCGGCCTGCACGGCGAGCGACTCGAGCAGCGGCACCGCGAACGCGAGGTCGGAGTGGAAGCCGGTGACGACGAGGCCGACGTGCGGCTTCGCATCCGGACCGTCCCAGTGACGGTCGACCGTGCGGCGGTCGCGGTAGTGCGCGACCAGCCCGACCGATGCGGCCACCGCGATGAGCCCGAGGACGACATCGAGCGCGATCGTGCCGCGGCCCCCGGCGACCTCGACCGTCACGCGCTCGATCGGCTCCCGCTGCGCCCTGCGCGCGCCCTCGACGTCGAGCGTCAGACGGTCGATGGCGTGCTTCGCCAGCAGCCGCTCCGCCTCCTGGCCGGCCGTGTCGCGTTCGGCCTGCGTCGCGCTCGGGTCCTCGGACACCCGCAGGAAGTGCGCGATCCGTGCCTCGATGCCCATCTTCTCGGCCATCGGTCCTCCGTTCGTTCCCGGCACGGGCTGCTGGTCGACCATCTCAGCAGCGGCCACCGACACCGCCCGCCGCCGATGGTCCATGCAGACTGGCCGACATGGTGATGGAAGACCCGGAGCGGCGCGGGGCGCCGTCGTGACCGTCCGCCGCGCCCTGCCGGCCGACGCCGCGGCGCTCGCCGAGGTGGCCGGGGTCACCTTCGCGCTCGCGTGCCCTCCCTCGACCGCGCAGGAGGCGATCGACGACTTCATCGCCACCGCGCTGTCCGAGGCGGCGTTCGGCCGCTACCTCGCCGATCCCGCCAGGACGCTCCTGGTCGCGGAGTCCGTGCCGGGAGCGCCGTTCGACGGGTACACGATGCTGGTGTCGGGTGATCCGGTCGATGCGGACGTGGCCGCCGCGGTGCGGATCAGACCGACGGCGGAGCTGTCGAAGATCTACGTCCGCGAGGGCTCCCACGGTCGCGGCACCGCACGCGAGCTGCTCATGCGCACGATCGACGCGGCCCGCGAGGGCGGTGCGGCCGGCATCTGGCTCGGTACGAACGAGGAGAACGTGCGAGCCCAGCGCTTCTACGCGAAGCACGGCTTCGAGCGGATCGGCACGAAGCGGTTCAAGCTCGGCGACCGATACGAGCACGACCTGGTCTTCGAGCGCCCCATCGGGCCCCGCTCGGAAGAGGATGGCCGGGTGTCCGATCCCGCCTGGTTCACCTCCGCCGTCGTCTACCAGATCTACCCGCGCAGCTTCGCGGACTCCGACGGCGACGGCATCGGCGACCTGGGCGGGGTGCTGGAGCACGTCGACCATCTCGCGACGCTCGGCGTCGACGTCGTGTGGCTGTCGCCGATCTACTCGTCGCCGCAGGCCGACAACGGCTACGACATCAGCGACTACGAGGACATCGACCCGCTGTTCGGCACGCTCGAGCAGCTCGACGAGCTGATCGCCGCCCTGCACGCGCGCGGGATCAAGCTCGTGATGGACCTGGTGGTGAACCACACCTCCGACGAGCACGCGTGGTTCAGGGAGTCCGCCTCCGGCCGGGACAGCGCGAAACGCGACTGGTACGTCTGGCGCGACCCGCGGGACCCGTCGACCAGCTCGGGAGGGCCCGGGCAGGAGCCGAACAACTGGGGCTCGTTCTTCTCCGGGTCCGCCTGGCAGTGGCACGAGGCGAGCGGGCAGTACTACCTGCACCTGTTCGACCGGAAGCAGCCGGACCTGAACTGGGAGAACGAGGACGTCCGCGAGGCCGTCTTCGCGATGATGCGCCGCTGGCTCGACCGCGGGGTCGACGGCTTCCGGATGGACGTCATCAACTTCATCTCGAAGGACCCGTCCTACGCCGACGGCCCTCCGGTGGCGGGGCGCGAGCACGTGAACGCGTTCCAGATGTTCGCCGACGGCCCTCGCGTCCACGAGTTCCTCGCGGAGATGCACGAGCAGGTGTTCGCGGGCCGGGAGGGGTCGTTCCTCACCGTCGGCGAGATGCCCGGTGTGACACCCGAGGAGGCGGTCCTCTACACGGATCCCGATCGCGGGGAGGTCGACATGGTGTTCCAGTTCGAGCACGTCTCGATCGACCAGGGCCCGACGTCCAAGTTCGACCACATCGCCCTCGACCGGGTGTCGCTGAAGCGCTCGCTGCACCGCTGGCAGACGGCGCTCGCCGCGAAGGGCTGGAACAGCCTCTACTGGGACAACCACGACCAGCCGCGCGCCGTCTCGCGCTTCGGCGACGACGATCCCGCCTACTGGGAGCAGTCGGCGAAAGCGCTCGCGACGATCCTCCACGGCATGCGCGGCACGCCGTACGTCTACCAGGGCGAGGAGCTCGGGATGACGAACTACCCGTTCCGATCCGCGGCCGAGCACCGGGACGTGGAGGCGGTCAACTTCTGGAAGCGGGTGCTGGCGGAGGGCCTCGACCAGCAGGCGGCGCTGACCGGCATGGCGAAGGCCGGCCGCGACAACGCGCGCACCCCGATGCAGTGGGACGCGTCGCCGACCGCGGGGTTCACGACGGGGGAGCCGTGGCTGCCCGTGAACCCGAACCGCTCGTGGCTGAACGCGACGGCGCAGGTCGGCAAGGCCGGCAGCGTGTTCGAGCACTACCGGGCACTGATCGCGCTCCGCCACGAGCACCCGGTGATCGCGAACGGCGACTTCACCGGGTTGCTCGAGAACGATCCCGACGTCTGGGCCTACGTCCGCACCGCCGGCAGGCAGAAGCTGCTCGTGGTCGCGAACTGCAGCAGGCAGCCGCGGGAGCTGGAACTCGGCGACGGCTGGTCGGGAGCGCGGCTGCTGCTCGGATCGGTGGAGGGTCGTGCGGCGGCGCTCGCACCGGGCCCCGTCACGCTGGCCGGCTGGGAGTCGCGGATCTACCTCCAGGAGTGACTTTTCATCTTTACGGAGTTCTGGT
>NZ_CAXTHO010000176.1:0-4466 GCF_964244015.1 uncultured Amnibacterium sp.
GAGGTACTCGTCCTCCTCGCTCGCGGTCAGGTAGTGGATGTCGTCGGTGACGACACCGTTCTCCACGCGGCGGTACGGGGTCTCGATGAACCCGAAGGAGTTGATCCGCGCGAACGACGCGAGCGAACCGATCAGGCCGATGTTCGGGCCCTCCGGGGTCTCGATCGGGCACATGCGGCCGTAGTGGCTCGGGTGCACGTCGCGGACCTCGACGCCGGCGCGCTCACGGGACAGACCACCCGGGCCCAGCGCCGACAGGCGGCGCTTGTGGGTCAGACCCGCGAGCGGGTTGTTCTGGTCCATGAACTGCGACAGCTGCGAGGTGCCGAAGAACTCCTTGATCGCGGCCACGACGGGGCGCACGTTGATCAGGGTCTGCGGCGTGATCGCCTCGATGTCCTGCGTGGTCATGCGCTCGCGGACGACGCGCTCCATGCGGGACAGGCCGGTGCGGACCTGGTTCTGGATCAGCTCGCCGACCGCGCGGATGCGGCGGTTGCCGAAGTGGTCGATGTCGTCCACGTCGAGCCGGACGTCGTGCGCGGCGCCGTCGCGGTTGCCCTCGAGCGCCCAGATCTTCTCGCTGACCTGCTTGACCGCGGGCGCCGCCGTGTCGTGCAGCGCAACCAGGTACTTGATGGTCGCGATGATGTCGTCGACCGTCAGCACGCTGTCCGTCAGCGGCGCGTCGATGCCGAGCTTCCGGTTGATCTTGTAGCGACCGACCTTCGCCAGGTCGTAGCGCTTGCTGTTGAAGTAGAAGTTGTCGAGGAGCGCGCGAGCGGCCTCCGCGGCGACCTGCTCGCCCGGGCGCAGCTTGCGGTAGATGTCCTTGAGCGCCTCCTCCTTCGTCAGGATGTTGTCCTTCTCGAGCGTGAGCTCGATGGACGCGAATCCCTCGAAGTGCTGCAGGATCTCTTCGCTCGTCAGGCCCAGGGCCTTGAGGAAGACGGTGACGGACTGCTTGCGCTTGCGGTCGATGCGCACGCCGACCTGGTCGCGCTTGTCGATCTCGAACTCGAGCCAGGCGCCGCGGCTCGGGATGACGCGCGCGGAGTAGACGTCCTTGTCGGAGGTCTTCTCCTGCTGGCGCTCGAAGTAGACGCCGGGCGAGCGCACCAGCTGCGACACCACGACGCGCTCGGTGCCGTTGATGATGAACGTGCCCTTGTCGGTCATGAGCGGGAAGTCGCCCATGAAGACCGTCTGCGTCTTGATCTCACCGGTGAGGTGGTTCATGAACTCGGCCTCGACGTACAGCGGGGCGGCGTAGGTCTTGCCGCGCTCCTTGCACTCCTCGAGCGTGTACTTCTTCTCCTCCAGGAACGGGTTCGTGAAGGAGAGCTGCATCGTCTCGGAGAGGTCCTCGATGGGGGAGATCTCCTCGAAGATCTCCTCGAGACCGCTCTGGGCGGGCAGATCGGTGCGGCCGACGGCCTGCGCCTCCTCGACGCGGGTGCGCCAGGCTTCGCTGCCCACGAGCCAGTCGAAGCTCTCCGTCTGGAGAGCCAGCAGGTCGGGGACCGTCAGGGTGTCGGTGATCTTGGCGAAGGAGAGGCGGGACGCCCCTCGACCGGTGATCGGAGTGATGGCGTCAGGCGCGGAAACCAAGGAGATGTGACCTTTCGGCGAGAGCGCACGTGACGGGTGCGGTCCCGATTCCTGTCGTGTCTATCGAAGACGTGTCGAGCAGAGGACGTGTGGCGCGTGCCGTGCGCTCCCTCCGTCGCGTACCGTCTGCGCGCAGGGGGCTGCACACATCAGGACGCGGAGACCGTCGACCGCAATATGACGACGGAGAGGTTTCGGTGGCGGAGCCTTGCGGGCATGGCCCACCGATGAGCGCGAAGGTTCAGAGTAGCCGCTGTCTGCCCGTTTGTCCAGCGCGGTGCTTGACCATGCGCGCGCTCGTCCGCTATAAGCCGGTCCTCTCCTGATTCCCGCACGCCGGGTCGCACCCGCGCCGGCGCCGTAGGGTCGGACGCGTGGCGAGATCCGATTCGGTGCTGCTGTCCGGCGGCCAGGTCGCGACGCTGGAGCCGGATCGCTGGAACGCCGCCAGGGTCGAGCTCGTGGTCGACGGCACCCCGCAGTCGAGCGTGAACCTCGCCGACCCGACGGACCTCGCGTTCGAGTACGTGGAGCGCATCGGTCATGTCATCGATCAGATCGGCGAACCCGCGGAGCCGATCACCGCGGTGCACTTCGGCGCCGGTGCGCTCACGCTCCCCCGCTACGTCGCGTGGACCAGGCAGGGGTCGCGCCAGCAGGTGATCGAGCTGGAGCCCGATCTCGTCGACCTCGTCCGCGAGCGTCTCCCCCTCCCCCGCGGCGCCTCGATCCGGGTTCGCTACGGGGACGCGCGCGAGATGGCCGGCAAGCTGCCCGCCGGCCTGCAGGGCGCGTGCGACCTCGTCGTCATCGACGTCTTCGCCGGGGCGACCATCCCGGCCCCGGTCACGACGGTGGAGTTCTACACGCTGGCCGCCCGCCTCCTGAACGGTCGAGGCGTGCTCGCCGTGAACGTCGCCGACGGCGCGGGGCTGCCGTTCGCGCGCGGCCAGATGGCCACGATCTCGTCCGTGCTGCCCCACGTCGCCGTGCTGGCGGAGGCGCAGGTGATGAAGGGGCGCCGCTTCGGCAACCTCGTCATCGTCGGCACCGAGGACGCGGGGATGCTCGACTGGCTGCCGCGGCTGGTGGCCGCCGGGCCGCATCCCGCGCAGGCGGTATCGGGGGCCGAGCTGGAGCGGGTGATCCGTGGAGCCGCCGTGGTCACGGACGCGACCGCCACCGGTTCCCCCGACCCGGGTCGCGGGATCTTCTCCCGCTGAGCGTCGTGGGGCTGATCTAGCCTGCCCGCGTGCTGGAGCGCGAGGTGACCCGCATGGCGGAGGGGCTGCTCGACGCGCACATGCGGGGACGCGGCTGGACGTTCGCGTTCGACCGCGCGGTGCGGCGCGCGGGCGCCTGCCACCACCGCGACCGGCGCATCACGCTGTCCCGCCACCTGGCGGCGCGGGCGGAGGAGGACGAGGTCCGCCAGGTCCTGCTGCACGAGATCGCGCACGCGCTCGCGGGTCATCGCGCGGCGCACGGACCGCGCTGGAGGGCCAGGGCTGCAGCGATCGGGTACACGGGTTCGCGACTGCATGACGGGCCGATCGCGGAGGACCGGGCGACCTGGATCGGCACCTGCCCCTCCGGACACGAGCACCGCCGGTTCCGACGCCCTGCTCGGGAGCTGTCGTGCGGCACCTGCTCGCGCCGCTTCAGCCGCGCCTCCCTCATCACCTGGCGGCGCGCGAGCTCCTCCGTCCAGTGAAGGACTCTCCGTTTTGTAGGAACCGGGTTCCTACAAAACGGAGAGTGTGGTCCTGGTCACTCGGTGACCTTGACCTCTTTCCAGAACGCGACGTAGTCGGTGAAGTCCTTGCCGACGCGCTTGATGCCGCCCTCGTACGGGGTCGGGTAGCTCCATGCGCGGTCCTGCAGGCGCTTCCCGTCGACGTCGACGGTGAAGTACTGGCACTCGCCCTTCCACGGGCACGTGTAGGGGGTGGGGCTCTTCTCGAGCAGCCCGTCCTTCACGCTCGACGGGGGGAAGTACCAGTTGCCCTCGATCGAGATGAGCTCGTCCTTCGGGGCCTCTGCGATCACGATGTCGCCGATCACTGCCTTCATGAATTCCTCCTTGGGTCCTGAGGGCACCAAGTGTGCGGCGGGCGGATCTGTTCCCGGCACCCTCGAGCTCCGGCCCGACCTCCGCTGAGGTGCGACGGGGATACTGGCGCTCATGCGGATGGTGGTGATGCTGAAGGAGCGGCTCGAGTGCGCGCCGGAGGCGGCCTGGCGGGCGTTGCAGTCACCGACGGTGATGCGCGAGGTCGCGGGCCCGTGGCTCGCGTACTCGTCGAAGGAGGAGGGCGGGTTCCCGGCGCGGTGGGAGCCCGGCGACCACCCCGTCTCGCTCCTCGCCGCCGGTCTCGTGCCGTTCGGCGAGCAGGAGATATCGATCTCGCTCGACACCACGACGCACGAGGGCGTGCGCATCGTGCGCGACGCGGGCCACGGCACCGAGGGCTTCCCTGCGATGTTCCGCTCGTGGTACCACCGGATGGCGGTGGCGCCGCACCCCGACGACCCTGCGGCGACCCTCTACCGCGATCGCCTCGAGTTCGACGCCGGCCCGATCACGCCCGGCATCTGGGCCGGCCTCTGGCCGCTCTGGCAGTGGCGCGGCCTGCGGCTGAAGCAGCTCGCCCCCGGATTCGACGAGGCGCCCGCCTGAGCCCTCGACGTTCCGGAGTTGTGGTGCGCGCGGCCATGCCGGCCGGCGGACATCGGGCGTGACATCGAGGGAACACATATTCGACATTGACCTTCTCAACGTGTACCCCGTTTCGAATTGCTGTCTGAGGGGTGTGGTGTGATGCGGGTATGTCGGAACCCACTGATCACGGCGG
>NZ_CAXTHO010000177.1:0-4295 GCF_964244015.1 uncultured Amnibacterium sp.
GGTGGAAGTGCGTGCCGCGCTGGCGGACGATGATCTCGCCGGCCTTGACGACCTGGCCGCCGAAGCGCTTGACGCCGAGGTACTGCGCGTTGGAGTCACGCCCGTTGCGGGTCGAGCTCGCGCCCTTCTTGTGTGCCATGTGCTGCTCCTCAGCCGATCGCGGTGATGCGGACGCGGCTGAGTTCCTGGCGGTGGCCCTGGCGCTTCTTGTAGCCGGTCTTGTTCTTGAACTTCTGGATGATGATCTTCTTGCCGCGCTCGTTGTTCAGGAACTCGGCCGTCACGGTGATCTTCGCCAGATCGGCAGCGGCATGCGTCACAGTCTCGCCGTCGACGAGCAGCACGGGCTCGAAGGACAGCGTGCCGTCCTCCGTCGCCTTCTGGCGGTCGACCACGAGGACGGTGCCGACCTCGACCTTCTCCTGGCGCCCACCGGCGCGCACAATCGCATAGACCACTTCGAGCCCTGACTCTCGTTCGCTGACTGAATTCATTCGAGCGTCGGACCCTGCCCGCAGCACTCCGTGCAGAGCGCCGTTCGGCAGGACCGACCAAGTCGGATCGGTGCTCGCTGGGCCAACACGCTCGGGCGACCCGTGCACCGACCGATCACAGTACCAGGTGTTGACGGGGTGGGACGATGCATCGATGGCGGTGCTGGTGGACGTTCCCATGTGGCCGGCGCACGATCGCCTCTGGGCGCATCTCGTCAGCGATGCGTCGCTGGAGGAGCTGCACGCGTTCGCGGAGCACGCAGGGCTCCCCCGGCGGAGCTTCGACCTGGACCACTACGACGTGCCGGAGGAGCGCATCGCGGAGCTCGTAGCGCTCGGCGCGGAGCAGGTCTCCGCCCACGACCTGACGCGGCGCCTGATCGCCTCCGGCCTCCGGGTCAGAGCCCGAGACCGCCGACCCTCCGTTTTGTAGGAAGGTCCTGCCTACAAAACGGAGAGTCCGGGGGCTATTCGTCGCCGGCGGTGAGGGTGGGGGTCGAGACGCGGCGGCTGCGGCGGCGGCCCTGACCGGCCGCCTTGGGCGCGGGCAGCGCTTCCAGCACGGCGTCGAGGAGGTGGTCGTCGGCCGGGCGCTTCGGCGGACGTGACCCGGCCTCGCGGTGCTCCGTCGGCAGGTCGAGCAGCAGCGGCGGAACCTCGGGGGCGACGACCGCGGCCGGCACCTCCTGCACGACGATGTCGACGACCGGGACCTCGACGGTCGACTCCGCCGACTCCACCGGCTTCGGGGCGAGGGTCGCGCCGGCGATCTGCGCCAGGGCGGTCTTCACGCCGGGCGTGATCGCGTGCGTCGCAGCGGCTTTGGCGGCCTGGGACTGCTGGTGCGGCTGGGACTGCTGCTGTCCGCCGCTGCCGTTCCCGCCGCGACGCCGGCGGTTCGGCTGCGGCTGCGACTCCTGCTTCTCCAGGCTCGTGTTGCCGTCGCCGACCGACTCGGCCAGCCCGACACCGAGGCGCTTCCTGGTCATCTGCACGAGGCCGAGCGACGTGACCTCGGCGACCTGGTGCTTCGTGCGATCGCGGGACAGGCACTCGACGAGGCGCCGCGACACGAGGTCGCGGTTGCTCTCGAGGACCATGTCGATGAAGTCGACGACGATGATGCCGCCGATGTCCCGCAGCCGCATCTGCCGGACGATCTCCTCCGCGGCCTCGAGGTTGTTCTTGGTGACGGTCTCCTCGAGGTTGCCGCCCGAGCCGACGAACTTGCCGGTGTTCACGTCGATGACGGTCATCGCCTCGGTGCGGTCGATGACGAGCGAGCCGCCCGACGGCAGCCAGACCTTGCGGTCGAGGGCCTTCTCGATCTGCTCGTGCAGCCGGTGCGCGGTGAAGACGTCGTCGTCGCCCTGCCAGGTCTCGAGCCGGTCGAGCAGGTCCGGTGCGACCTGCTCGAGGTACCGCTCGATCGTCGCGCGCGGCTCGTCGCCGTCCACGATCAGCTTGGCGAAGTCCTCGTTGAACACATCCCGGACGATCTTGACCAGCAGGTCCGGCTCGCCGTGCAGCATCGTCGGCGCGCTGGCGGTCTCGACCAGGTGATCGATCTCCGCCCACTGGTTCGCGAGGCGCTGCACGTCGACCGTCAGCTGCTCCTCCGTCGCGCCCTCGGCCGCGGTGCGCACGATCACGCCGGCCGAGTCGGGCAGCGCGTCCTTCAGGATCTTCTTCAGGCGGGCGCGCTCGGTGTCCGGCAGCTTGCGGGAGATCCCTGACATGGAGCCGTTCGGCACGTACACGAGGTAGCGACCGGGCAACGAGATCGCGGAGGTGAGCCGCGCGCCCTTGTGCCCGATCGGGTCCTTCGTGACCTGGACCAGCACCTGGTCGCCCGACTTCAGCGCGAGCTCGATGCGGCGGGCCTGCGAGCCCTTGTCCCCCAGGCGCTCGCTCGCGGCCTCCCAGTCGACCTCGCCCGAGTACAGCACGGCGTTCCGACCGCGGCCGATGTCGACGAACGCCGCCTCCATCGAGGGCAGCACGTTCTGCACGCGGCCGAGATACACGTTGCCGATCAGCGAGAGGTTCTGGCTCTTCGCGACGTAGTGCTCCGCGAGGATCCCGTCCTCGAGCACGCCGATCTCGACGCGGTCCCCGATCGTGCGCACGAGCATCACCCGATCCACCGCCTCGCGGCGGGCGAGGAACTCGGACTCGGTGACGACCGTGCGACGGCGGCCGTCGTTCCGGCCGTCGCGGCGGCGCTGGCGCTTCGCCTCGAGCCGCGTCGAGCCCTTCAGCTTCTGCGGCTCGGTGATCGGCTCGCGGACCGGCTTCGCGCGGGTGACGACCTCGGTCTGCGGTGCGCCCTCGGACTCGTTCGAGCCGGGACGACGACGGGTGCGCCGACGCCTGCGAGAGCCGCCCGCCTCGTCGTCGTCATCGTCGCCGTCGTCCACCGGATCGTCGACGCGATGCTCGGTCGGCAGGACCGTCGACTGCGGAACGGCCGGGGGCGCCTGGAACAGCACGGCGAGCGGCGGGCGGGCAGGAGCCTTCGGCGCCTCCGTCGGCGCACCGGGCTCGGCCTCAGGCTCCGTCGAGTCGACCGAGGCCGGCACGATGACATCGGGCTCGCCCTGCTCTTCGGCGTCGTCGAGAACGCGGTCGCCTTCGGCCGGGGCCTCCTGCGCCACGGCTGGTGGAGGCAGCACGGCCTCCGGTGCCGGAGAGGCACCATCCACGGCGATCGGCTGGGGCGCGTCCACGTCGCTCGGCGGCATGGGCTGGAAGGTCGCGCGACGCCGCCTGCGCGGGGCCTTCACCTCCGCCTGGCTGCTCTGCTCCGTGTCGTTCTCGCGGTATTCCACCATCGCTGGTGCACTCCTCATGCGGTCACGGCTTCCGCCGATTCCGTGTTCACCTCGGGCCTCGGCGCTGCGTGCTCGCCGGCGGCCCGGGAAATCCTCGAATGTCGTCGCGCTCCAGGGCGGTGCGCCGGTGGCGGGACAAGCGCCACCCCACCGTGCTGGCACGAGGGGGCTCGGTCCGAAGACCTGTCCAAGCGTTCGGCTCCGCGTACGCGATCGCCTGAGTCGAGTATCGCACGCGGGCCGCGTCGGCGCTGTCGGCTGCACCTCCGGTGCGATACTTCCTGCCGTGATCGAGCGGATGCCACGGCCCTCCCGAGCGCTCGCGATCCTGCTGATCGTGGGCGGAATCATCGGCCTGATCGCCGCGTTCGCGCTGACGCTGGACAAGTTCGCGGTACTCGAGAACCCGAAGTTCGTCCCGAGCTGCAACTTCTCGGTGCTCATCGGATGCTCGAAGAACCTGAACTCCGAGATCGGGTCCACGTTCGGCTTCCCGAACCCGCTGATCGGTCTGATGATGTTCCCCGCGCCGCTGATCATCGGCGTGGCATCACTCGCCGGTGTCCGGTTCCCGAGGTGGTTCTGGGCACTCTTCAACGTCGGAATGGCCTTCGCCATCGGGTTCGTGATCTACCTCATCAGCAACAGCATCTTCAACTTCGAGCTGCGTGTGCTGTGCCCTTGGTGCATGGCCGTCTGGTCGGTCGTGATCCCGATGTCGCTCGCGACGACTCTCTACAACCTCCGCGAGCAGACCCTCCCGCTCGGCGCCCGCGTCGCGAAGGCGGCTGGGTGGCTCTACGGCTGGATGCCGATCCTGACACTCGTCTGCTACGTGATCTTCGCGGTCGTCGCGCAGGTGAACCTCGACGTCCTCGGCAACCTGTTCTGAGCACTATCGACCCCGGGTGGTCTCGAGGCAGTGAGACTGGTGGTGGGTTCCGCACCGTCGGGTCTGACCCGTCTC
>NZ_CAXTHO010000178.1:0-4207 GCF_964244015.1 uncultured Amnibacterium sp.
TCACGGGTGCGCACACCGTCGCGGAGCTCGGCGCCGCACGGCACACCCACCTGCTCTCGAGCCTCGCGGACGTCCCGGAACTGCTGTCCGCCGAGGACTGAGGACCGTCTGAACGGTGGAGGTCAGGCCTCCCAGACGGTCTCGACGTCGGTGAACAGGCCGGTCACCTTGCCTCCTGCGCCGCCGAAGAACGCGCCGAAGAACGCCTCGCCGGTCTCCGACGAGGTCGCAGCGGACGCCGTGTCGTAGTCCGCGAACCACAGGATCAGCGACCGGTGGGCCGGGGTGGGGGTGCCGTCCTCCTTCGGCCAGACCTTGCCGGAGACGAGGCGCTCGAGGCCCGGCAGGGCCTTCGCCTTCTCGAGAAGGTCCGGCAGCAGCGCGTCGAACGCGGCGTTGTCGTCCAGGTTGTCGACGATGAGCTCGATCTTGGTATGCATGGGATCAGCAGAGCACCCCTTTGCTGGGCGTGCGCCGAAGGCCTCCTCACGCTGCTTCCGCGAGATCCGACGCTCCGTTCTGTAGGAAGGACCTGCCTACAAAACAGGGTTCGATGAGTCATGGACGTGCCGCTTGGCGGCCTGTTCGTTGCACGGCAGCGAACGGGCGACGCGCCTTCCGGTGGGCGGAAAATACCTGGTCCTGAACCCCTGCCAGTGTCGGAGGCCCGTGCTCGAATACGGGTATGAACCGGAACGCGGTGGCACTGATCGAGCAGGCGGGCGTGTACGCGTCGCTGTTCGATCGGGTTTCCGCTGGCGGCCGGTTCGACGCCCTCTCCTCGGATGGTGCGATCCGTCTGCTGTCCGATCAGGAATTGCTGGCAGCAGCCGGGTCGGTATCGCAGTTGATCCGGTTGGCGGAGGCGGAGCGGGCGCAACTCGCCGGGGAGATGGCCCGACGATCCGAGCCGAAAGACGACACCTCCCTCGCCCGCCGGATGGGTGCCGGGACGGTAGGGAACCTTGTGTCGCAGGTGACCGGGGTGCCGCGTTCGCAAGCGGGGACGATGGTCGCGTCCGGGGAAGCGTTCCGACCCCGCCATAACCCCGTTACCGGCGAGGCCCTTCCCGCGGTCTGCCCGCAGATCGCTGACGCGTTCGCGGACGGGCTCCTCGACCCTGAGGTCGCGGCCGCGATGCGGCGTGCGCTCGCCAAGGCCGCACTCGGGCTCGCCCCCTACGAGGTCGACCGGCTCGAAGCGCAGCTCATCGCCGTCAGCCAGGAGGGGTGGGACGCGGACCTGTTCGTGGCGTATCTGAAGAAGGTCCCCGAGACCGCCCATCCGGATGGTGGCGCACCTCGAGGTGATGACCCTGCCCCGACCCCGTCGGTGATCCGGAGGGAGTTGACCAACGGCCTGGTGCGGTGGGTGATGGACCTCGACACCCTCACCGACGGGTTCCTAAAGACCGCCGTCGACGCCAACACCGCCATGAAGCGGTCCCTGCTGACCACGCCCGACGATCCCGAACCGGATGCGGAGACCACCGACCGGCGTCCGCTCGCTCAACGCCGGGTGGACGGGGTGCACCGGCTGGCGAAGAAAGCCATCAAGGTCGACGACGGCCAAGTCGCCGGCACCGCGGTCACCATGCTCGTCACCATCCCCCTCGACGCCCTCAGGTCGGGACTCGGGTCGGCGCAGCTGCCCGACTGCGGGACCGAGATCCCCGCCTCCATCGCCCGGATCCTCGCCGCCGAAGCGGAGATCATCCCCGTGGTACTGGGTGGGAAGTCGCAACCCCTCGACCTGGGTCTCGCCCGCCGGTACTTCACCGAAGCGCAACGGCGGGCGATGGTGATCCGCGACGGCGGGTGCGTAGGACCAGGCTGCGACGCCCCACCGTCCTGGTGCGACGGAGCCCACGTCAGACCCGCCGGATACGGGCCCACCAGCCTCGAGAACGGGATCCTGCTGTGCTGGCGATGCCACCAACTCCTCGACCTCCACGGCTGGCAGATCCGACGCACCGACGACCGGTGGTGGTGGACCCCACCACCCTGGATCGACTCATCAGGCCGACAACGACCAGGCGGACGCATCCCACCCATCACCCTCGACGAATGAACGCACCCGCACACCGACGTCGACGCCGTGTTCGGGGCGGCACCCTCCGTTTTGTAGGACGACCCGTCCTACAAAACGGAGATTGGCTATCCATCTCGCTGCCGTGATGTCGGGGGTCGTCTCTAGCGTCCGGGTGTGATTGATCATCCTGTTCAAGAGGTCACTTCCCGGGCTCGTTGCCCGAGGTGCGACGCTGGTTCGCGTCCGATGCGGATTGCCTCGACTATCTCGACTGGCTGCGCTGGCCCGAGGGGTTCAGTTGCCCGAGGTGCGCTGGTGTCGCCGACTGGATCGGAGCGGATGGGCTTCATCGTTGAGGTGACTGCGGCCGACGGATCTCTGCCCTGGCCGGAACGGTCTTTCACTTGACGCGGCTCCGCTGACGGTCTGGTTCGAAGCGGTTTGGCTGCTGATGGCGTCGAAGCAGGGGCTGTCCGCGCTCGAGTTGCAGCGGGTGACCGGGCTCGGCAGCTATCAGACCGCTTGGACGATGCTGCACAAGCTCCGGACCGCGATGGCGTCCGAAGGGTTCGTGGAGTCCGAGCCCGACACCGCCTTCCTCCGCGAGCTGATCGAGCTGGAAGCGGGCCTCGAGCGGTACGGCCCACGGGTCCAGATGACCGCAGCGACCGGTGTCGGCGGCCCGCGATAGTGTCCTTCCCGATCACCTTTAACGGACCGTCCGGTGAGACGGGGAAGGAGGTCGGATGACGCTGCGCACCCTGCTGGAGGCGGACGACGTCCGGCGCGCGATCACGCGCATGGCTCACGAGCTGGTCGAGCACGACCCCGACGCCGAGCGGCTCGTCCTGCTCGGCATCCCGACCCGCGGGGAGGCGCTGGCGCAGCGGCTCGCCGCGCAGATGACGCGCATCGCCGGCCGCGACATCCCCGCCGGCGTCCTCGACGTCACGCTCTACCGCGACGACCTCGCCGGTCAGCCGACGCGGGCGACGCGGCGCACCGACATCCCGGTCGACCTCGATAGCGCCACGGTCGTGCTGGTCGACGACGTGCTGTTCTCCGGCCGCACGGTGCGCGCCGCACTCGACGCGCTCACCGCGTTCGGCCGCCCGGCCGTCGTGCGCCTGGCGGTGCTCGTCGACCGCGGGCACCGCGAGCTGCCCATCCGGCCCGACGCCGTCGGCCGCAACCTGCCCTCCGCGAAGACGGAGCGGGTGCGGGTCACGCTGGTCGAGGTCGACGGCGCGGACGCGGTCACGATCGAGGGCCCCCTCACCGAGAAGGAGGATCCCGCATGAGCCAGCACCTGCTCTCCACGCGGGGGTTCACCCGCGACAGCGCGGTCGCCCTGCTCGACGTCGCGGAGGACATGGCGGACACGCAGCGCCGCCAGGTGAAGAAGCTGCCGACGCTGCGCGGGACCACGATCGTCAACCTCTTCTTCGAGGACTCGACCAGGACCCGGATCTCCTTCGAGGCCGCGGCGAAGCGGCTCTCCGCCGACGTCATCACCTTCAGCGCGAAGGGCTCGTCGGTGTCGAAGGGCGAGAGCCTGCAGGACACCGCGCAGACCCTGCAGGCGATGGGCGCCGACGGGATCGTGATCCGGCACTCCTCCTCCGGGGCCGCCCACACGCTCGCGACGAGCGGGTGGACGCGTGCCGGCGTCGTGAACGCGGGCGACGGCACGCACGAGCACCCCACGCAGGCGCTGCTCGACGCGTTCACGATCCGCAAGCGCCGCAACGGCGACGACTCCCGCGGCCGCGACCTCGCGGGCGTCCGCGTCGTGATCGTCGGCGACATCCTGCACAGCCGCGTCGCGCGCTCGAACCTCTGGCTGCTGACCGCGCTCGGCGCCTCCGTGCACCTCGTCGCACCACCGACCCTCCTGCCGACGCACACCTGGCCGGTCACGACCGGCATCGACCTCGACGAGGCGATCGACGGAGGACCGGACGTCGTGATGACGCTGCGCGTGCAGCGCGAGCGGATGACGGAGGCGTTCTTCCCGACGGCGAAGGAGTACGCCTCCCTGTACGGACTCTCGGTCGCACGCGCGGACCGGCTGCCGGAGGAGAGCCTCGTGATGCACCCGGGGCCGATGAACCGGGGACTGGAGATCGCCGGCGCCGTCGCGGACTCGTCGCGATCGACGGTGCTGGAGCAGGT
>NZ_CAXTHO010000179.1:0-4181 GCF_964244015.1 uncultured Amnibacterium sp.
GCGGGGATGCCCTCCGCGCTCGTCCTCACCGGGATCGACGGCCCGACGCAGCTGCTCGCAGCGGCGCCGAACGCCCGTCCGCAGTTCGTGCTCGCGGACCTCCGCGGCCTGCTCGAGCCCTACCCGGAGGTGCGACGCAAGGGCGACGGCGTGCAGGTCGGCCGGGCGGTCGCCCGGGTCTCGGGCACCGCGCTCGAGGTGATCAGGCCCGGCGAGCCCATCGACCTCATCCGCGCCGTGGCCGAGGCCGTCTGGTCGTCGGGCGTCGGCGTCTATGCGCTCCGTATCCCGGACGCGGTGCTGCGTCTGCGCCCCTCGCTAAAATGATGCGCATGGACGACGGGCCGAGCACACCGGCGGAGGTGGAGGCGCTGCCGCTCGCCGCGCGCGCAGTCGTGTACCTCGCCGTGCAGCAGCGGCTCGAGGACCGACTGCAGCTGCCTCGCGCGTGACCGCCCGTCGAGAGCCTCAGGACAGCGCCCAGCGGCTGGACGTCGCGCTCGTCGCTCGTGGCCTCGCGCGTTCTCGAGCGGCGGCCCAGGCTGCGGTGGCGGCCGGCAGCGTCCGCGTCGACACGAGACCAGCCACACGGGTCTCCCAGCGCGTCGATCCGGAGACGGTGCTGGAGGTGGACCGCGGCAGCGGCTGGGTCGGCCGGGGCGCCGGCAAGCTGGACGCGGCGCTGGACCGCTTCGGCATCGACGTCACCGGCCGCTCGGCGCTCGATCTCGGTGCGTCGACCGGCGGGTTCACGCAGGTGCTGCTGGAACGCGGTGCCGCCTCCGTCGTGGCGCTGGACGTCGGCCACGACCAGCTCGCGCCCGAGCTGCGCCAGGACCCGAGGGTCGTGGTCGTCGAAGGCGAGAACGCCCGCACGCTGACACCGGAACGGCTGGCGCAGCTCGCCGGCACCGCGGTACCGCCCCAGGTCGTCGTGGCCGACCTGTCCTTCATCTCCCTCAGCATGGTCCTGCCCGCGATCGCCGCGGTCGCTGCCGACGACGCGGATGTGGTGTGCCTGGTCAAGCCGCAGTTCGAGGTCGGACGGACGAAGGTCCGCGGTGGCCTTGTCCCCGATGCGGACGACCGCATCCGCGCCGTCGAGGCCGTGCTCGGCACCGCAGCCGCGACCGGGCTGCTGACGGTGGGAGTGATCGCATCGCCGGTCGTCGGCGCGCACGGCAACCGCGAGGCCCTGGTGCACCTGCACCGTCTGCGCGGCAGCGATCCCGCACACTGGTCGGCAGCGATCGGGCGTGCCGTGCGTCCGGACGGGGGGACCGAGTGACGGAGCGCAGGCGCCACGTGCTGATCCTCGCCCACACCGGACGGGACTCGACCGTCGATGCGGCGGCGTCCGCGCTGGCGATGCTGCGGGACGGCGGGGTCGTCCCGGTGCTGACCGCATCTGACCTGGCGGACATCGCGGTCCGCTGCGACGTCGCGGGTGTCGCCGTGCTCGGCGAGCAGGTGCAGGTCGACGACCTGGAGCTCGTGGTGGTGCTCGGCGGCGACGGCACGATCCTCCGCGCGGCCGAGCTGGTGCGGTTGTCCGACGTGCCGCTGCTCGGCGTGAACATGGGTCACGTCGGGTTCCTCGCCGAGGCGGAGGCCGACGACCTCGGCGCCACCATCGCGCGCGTCGTCGATCAGCAGTGGGACGTCGAGCTGCGGCGGGCGATCTCCGTGCGGGTGGTCGTGGACGATCGGGTCGTCCACGAGGACTGGGCGCTGAACGAGGTGACGGTCGAGAAGGCCGCGCGGGAGCGCATGCTCGAGGTCGTCCTGGAGGTGGACGAGCGGCCGCTGTCCACGTTCGGCTGCGACGGCATCGTCGTGTCCACCCCGACCGGATCGACCGCATACGCGTTCTCCGCCGGCGGGCCGGTCGTCTGGCCGACGGTGGACGCGATGCTCGTCGTCCCGCTGTCGGCGCACGCGCTGTTCGCCCGTCCGCTCGTCGTGCCGCCCTCCTCCGTCATCGCCGTCGAGGTGCTGCGCAGGACACCGGCGACCGGCGTGCTCTGGTGCGACGGCAGGCGGATGTTCGAGCTCGCCGTGGGGGCGCGCGTCGAGGTCGCCGCGTCGCCCAGACCGGTCCGGCTCGCCCGCCTCCACTCGGCACGGGACCGCTTCACCGACCGTCTGGTGCGCAAGTTCGATCTGCCCGTGGGCGGCTGGCGGGGCCCGGCGTCGTGACCGCCCCCCGCCCCGGCATCGAGGAGATCACGATCCGCGGCATCGGCGTCATCGAGGACGCGGTCCTGCCGCTCGGACCGGGCTTCACGGCGCTGACCGGTGAGACCGGCGCCGGCAAGACGATGGTGGTCACCGCGCTCGGCCTCCTGCTCGGCGGCCGGGCGGACTCGGGCGTGCTGCGGGCCGGGGCGGACCGAGCGGTGGCCGAGGCGCGCTGGGTCGTCGCCGACCACGGCCCGGTGGCTCGCCGGGTCGGCGAAGCGGGCGGCGAGCTGACGCCCCTCGGGAACGGTGCCGCGGAGCTGCTGGTGTCGAGGACGGTGTCGGCGGAGGGCCGCAGCAGGGTCGCCGTCGCCGGCCGCTCGATGCCGGTCGGGGTGCTGCAGGAGCTGAGCGACGATCTCGTCGCCGTGCACGGGCAGTCGGAGCAGCTGCGCCTCAAGTCGCCGGCCGCGCAGCGCGAGCTGCTGGACCGGTACGCCGGCGCCCGCCTCGCGGAGGTGCTGGAGCAGTACACCGAGGTGCGCCGACGCCTCCTCGCGGACCGCGCCGAGTTCGAGCGCCTGTCGGCGGAGCGGGACGCGCGCACCGCGGAGGCGGGCGAGCTGCGGGTGGCGCTGGCCGAGATCGAGGGTGTCGCGCCGAAGCCGGGCGAGGACGCCGAGCTGGCGACGCTCGCCGAACGCCTCGGCGCGCAGGACGAGCTGCGGGTGGCCGCCGCGACCGCGCACGAGGCGCTGTCCGCCGACGACATCGGCGCGCTCGACGCGCTCTCGATGCTGGTCGAGGCGCGCAGGGCCCTCGAGCGTGTTGCGCCGCTCGACGCCGAGATCGCGGCACTGGCGGAGACCGTCGGTTCGCTGTCGTCGCTCGCGGCGGACGCGTCCTCGGATCTCGCCAGCTACATCGCCTCGCTCGACCCGGACGCGCCTGCACGGCTCGAGGTGGTGCAGCAGCGGATCAACGAGCTGGCGGTGCTCGTGCGCCGTCACGGCCCGACCCTCGACGACGTGCTCGCGTTCGCGGAGTCCGGCGGGCGTCGCCTGCTCGAGCTGGACGCCGACCCCGGCAGGATCGACGCGCTCGCCGAGCAGGTCGCGGCGGACGAGGCTCTCGCGGTCGAGCTCGCGGACCGCCTCTCCGAGGTCCGGCAGGAGGCGGCGGGGCGGCTGAGCGCCGAGGTGACAGCGGAGCTCGCGGACCTCGCGATGGGCACCGCCGCGGTGCTGGTGGACGTCACCAGGCGGGCCGAGCTGACCGCCACGGGTCACGATGCCGTGCAGCTGCTGCTGCGGAGCTACCCGGGCGCCGACCCGCGCCCGATCGGCAGGGGCGCCTCCGGTGGGGAGCTGTCCCGGGTGATGCTCGCGCTCGAGGTGGTGCTGGCCGGCACCGATCCGGTGCCGACGTTCGTGTTCGACGAGGTCGATGCCGGCATCGGCGGCGCGGCGGCGACCGAGGTGGGGAAGCGGCTCGCGCGGCTCGCCTCCACCTCGCAGGTCATCGCGGTCACCCACCTGGCGCAGGTCGCGGCGTTCGCGACCAACCATCTGAAGGTGCTGAAGGGCTCGGACGGCGGGGTGACGTCCTCGACGGTGCAGCGGCTGACGGGCGACGACCGGGTCGCGGAGATGGCGCGACTGCTGTCCGGCCTGGCGACCAGCGAGACCGCTCTGGCCCACGCGCAGGAGCTGCTCGACCTGGCCGCCGCGCCCTGACCGCCCCGATGGCGAGGCGATGTCCGGACTGTCCATAAGATGGAACCCCGTGGTGGACACGGGGAGTTCGACGCCGGCGCTGAAGGTCACGAAGCACGTCTTCGTCAGCGGGGGTGTCGTCTCCTCGCTCGGGAAGGGCCTCACGGCGGCCAGCCTCGGGAACCTGCTGACGTCGCGCGGGCTCCGCGTCGTGATGCAGAAGCTCGACCCGTACCTGAACGTCGACCCTGGGACGATGAACCCGTTCCAGCACGGCGAGGTGTT
>NZ_CAXTHO010000180.1:0-4176 GCF_964244015.1 uncultured Amnibacterium sp.
TGTCGGGACCCGAGCTGATGCGCGGGTGCGAGAACGTGACGGCCGCCACGGAGCGCGCGACCTTCTGCGGCAGGGTCGCGGTACCTGCGGCGGCGAGACGCTCCTCGCCGGCGACGTCGTAGGTGTGCAGGCGCGTCTGGAAGAACGAGTCGACCTGCGCGGCCGTGCCGGTGAGCAGCAGGAACAGGCGGCTCTTCGGCGCCGATTCGACCGTGAGCCCTGCGGCCCCGATCGCCGCGGTGACCGAGTCGACGGTCGCCTGCGTCGGCGAGAAGCGCGCGATCCAGTCGTCCGGGGACAGGTACTGGCGGTACGCGGGCGTACCGGGCGTGGCGGCGGCGAGCGCGAACGCGCGGGCGCCGGCCTCGTCGGGCAGCTCGAGCGCGAGCTCGAAGTCGACCGTCGTCGCGGCGGCGACGGCACCCTCGTCGGCGGCCGCGGTGGCCCACGACGGCGTCGCGGCGGGGACGGCGACGCGGCGGCCGTCGGCCTGCGCGGGCTCCGCGGCGGCGATGGAGCCGGCGACGAGGAGGGAGGCGGTCACGGTTGCGAGCACGCGTGCGCGCAGGGGAGTTCGGAGCACAGGGGGACCTCGGGGATGAGGGAGCGGGCGCTGGGTCGGCGCCGACCTCGAGCGGGGTACCCGGGGTTTCCGCCAATCCTAGAATCCGCCGAGCGCGGCGACAGACCCAGACCGGGGGTCAGTGCGCGAACGGTCGGTGCGCGAGCGCCGGCGCCAGCGCGGGCAGCGCCGCGAGCAGCGCGTCGACGTCCGCCTCCGTCGACGAGTGCCCGAACGTGATCCGGAGCGCGCCTCCCGCCGCCTCGATCGGCACCCCCATGGCGAGCAGCACGGGCGAGACGCGCGTCACGCCGGCGAGGCAGGCCGAGCCGGTGCTGACGGAGACGCCCGCGGCGTCGAGCAGGAACAGGAGGGACTCGCCGTCCGCCCCAGCCACGGTGACGTGCAGGTTGCCGGGCAGGCGCCCGGTCCCGGGTGGCACGCCCCGCAGCACCGCGCCGGGCAGTGCGGCGAGCAGCCCGGCCAGCGCTCGGTCCCGGAGGTGGGCGACCCGACGGGACTCGTCCGCGAGCGAGCCGACCGCCTCCTCCGCGGCGACGGCGAACGCCAGGGCGAGGGGTGCGGAGGGGGTGCCCGACCGCAGCCCGCGCTCCTGGCCGCCGCCGTGCAGCAGCGGCGCGACGCGCGCGCCTCGTCCTGCGAGCAGCGCGCCGACACCGGCCGGTCCGCCGATCTTGACCGACGAGATGCTCATCAGGTCCGCACCGGAGACGTCGAACCGCGTCGGCACCGCGCCGAACGCCGCGATCGCATCGACGTGGATCGGCACCGATGCCGCCCGCGCGACCGAGGCGAGCGCGGCGATGTCGTTGATCGAGCCGACCTCGTTGTTCGCTGCGAGCACGGTGACGAGCGCGGCGTCCGGTTCGGCGGCGAGCGCATCGGCCAGCACCGCAGACTCAAGCCGGGCATCCGAGTCGACCGGGAGGTGCACGATCCGTGCGCCGTCGCGCTCGAGCGCCTCCGCACTCTCGACCGTCGCCGCGTGCTCCCCGCCGGGGAGCAGCAGCGCGTCCCCGTCACCGGCGCGCCACGCTCCGGTGACGGCGAGATTGACCGCCTCCGTCCCGCCCGAGGTGAACAGCACCTCGACGCTGTCGCATCCGGCCGCGACCGCCAGGCGCTCCCGCGCCTCCTCGAGCATCGCCCGTGCGGCCTGCCCGTGCCGGTGCACCGACGACGGGTTGCCGACCGCCGCGAGCGCCTCCACGAGGGTCGCGGCCGCGGCGGGACGCAGCGTCGAGCCCGCTGCATGGTCGAGGTAGACAGAGTCGAGGGTGACCGCCATGGCGTCATTAGGGTAGGCGCGTGCGAGCCGAACCCGCCGTCGTCGACCGGTTCCGCGATCTCGGGGTGCGGGTCGGCCCCGACGGGGGCACCTTGCGGGTCGCGAGCGCCACCGCGACCTCGATGGAGCTCTGCCTGCTCAGCGAACGCGACCCGTCCTGGGTCGAGCGGACCGTGCACATGCGGCGCGGTGACGACGGCGTCTGGGCGGGCCGATCAGCGCTGCTGGTCCCCGGCCGCCGGTACGCCGTGAAGGCGGACGGGCCCGACGGGCCGCGCGACGCGTTCGACCGGTCGCGGCAGCTGCTCGACCCGTACTCCCGCGGGATCGTGCGCATCGACCAGGACTCGTGGCGCAGCGTCGTCGTCGACGACCGGTTCGACTGGGGCGAGGTGCGCAAGCCGAACGTGCCCCTCGCCGAGTCCGTCGTCTACGAGGCGCATGCGAAGGGGCTCACGAAGCAGCTGCGCTCGGTGCCCCGAGCGCTGCGGGGCAGCTACGCCGGGGTCGCGCACGAGTCGACCGTCCGGTACCTGCAGGACCTCGGCGTGACCGCGGTCGAGCTGCTGCCCGTGCACCAGTCCGCGAGCGAGCGGCGCCTGATGAAGCAGGGCCTCACCAACTACTGGGGCTACAACACGGTCGGCTTCTTCGCGCCGCACCAGCAGTACGCCTCCCTGACCGCGCAGTCCGCGGGGCCGCAGGCGGTGCTCGACGAGTTCAAGGGCATGGTCAAGCACCTCCACGCCGCCGGCATCGAGGTGTGGCTCGACGTCGTCTACAACCACACGGCCGAGGAGGGGCCGGCCGGTCCCGTGCAGAGCTTCCGCGGGCTGGACAACAGCACCTACTACCGGCAGGACGACGGCCGCTACATCGACACGACCGGGTGCGGCAACAGCCTCGACTGCTCCCAGGAGCAGGTGCGCAGGCTCGTGCACGACTCGGTCCGCTACTGGGCGGAGGAGGTGCAGATCGACGGGTTCCGGTTCGACCTGGCCGTGACGCTCGGGCGGGACGAGCACATCACCTACACACCAGACGCACCGCTGATCCAGGACCTGCTCGCCGACCCTCGGCTCGCCGACGTGAAGCTGATCGCCGAGCCCTGGGACGTGGGGCTCGGCGGCTGGCAGACCGGCGGCTTCCCCGGCGGGTGGTCGGAGTGGAACGACCGGTACCGGGACACGGTGCGGGACTTCTGGCTCACCGACACCGTCGTCACCCGGAACGGCGGCCTGGCGCGGACGGGCATCGGAGCGCTCGCGAACACGCTCGCCGGGTCCTCCTGGCACTTCTCCGCCGAGCGCGGCCCGCTCGCGAGCGTGAACTTCATCACCGCGCACGACGGCTTCACGCTCGCCGATCTGACCTCCTACAACACGAAGCACAACCTCGGCAACGGCGAGTCGAACCGCGACGGCACGGACAACGACCGGTCGTTCAACTTCGGCATCGAGGGCGCGACCCGGGCGGAGCGGGTGCTCGCCGACCGGAGGCGGGCGATGCGGAACCTGCTCGGCACGCTGCTGCTGTCGGCGGGCGTGCCGATGCTGCTGGCGGGCGACGAGCTGGGACGCACGCAGCGCGGCAACAACAACGCCTACTGCCAGGACGCGCCCGTGAACTGGATCGGCTGGAACCTGGCCGACTGGCAGCAGGAGCTGCAGGACGTCGCGCGTCGGCTCATCCGGATCCGCCGCGAGCACCCGGCGCTGCGGCCCGTCTCCTACCCGAGCGACACCGGCACGACCGCGATGCACTGGTTCACCGCGGACGGCTCCGTGATGGACGACGCGGCGTGGACCACACCCGAGAACCGTACGCTGCAGTACCTCGCGCACGCGACGGACGACGCCACCCTGCTCGTGGTGCACGGCGACGAGACGACCATGCGCGCGGCGCTGCCGGAGCACCCGGGTGTGGAGGACTACGAGCTGCTCTGGACGAGCGCGGACGACGGCGCCTTCGGCCTCCACTCGGCGCCGGGCGAGCACATCCAGATCGACGGCCCGACCCTCCTCCTGTACGCCGCGCGCTGACCGAGCACGACAGCAGGATCCAGGAGCTTGAGCAGGACTCAGACGCGCATCCAGTCCTGCTGAACGTCCTGAGTCCTGCTGAAGGACTCCCGCCGACCGCGACAGCAGGAACGTCCCCCTGCGGCGCCCCGAGCACTCGGCAGCGCTGGGGGCGTCAGCCGCACGGCCGGTTCACGGCCGTGCGGTACGCCACAGCCGCGCGGCGGCGGCAGCCGGGCGGCAATGAACTCAGTGCGCGACGGCGACCAGGCCCATCTCGGCCG
>NZ_CAXTHO010000181.1:0-4126 GCF_964244015.1 uncultured Amnibacterium sp.
CCGGGTTCGCTGGCACCGCGGTGACCCACGAGACGGTGATCACCGTCACCGCGGACGAGGTCGAGCAACGCCGCGGGCAGGGGTGGGCGCCGGGGATCATGGCCGGACTCCCCATCCCGGTCATCGAACGGCGGGCCTGCACCGGGGAGACGCGGCTGCTGGTCACCGGGGTCACGGGGGAACCGCTGTTCCTGTCCCAGTCGCATCGCCTGTTCAGCCCTGCGCAGAAGGTCGCGTTGACCGTGACGGCGGGTGGGACGTGTCAGTACCCGGGCTGCCACGTGCCTGCCCCGTACCTCGAAGCGCACCATGTGCGGTGGTACGCCCGGGACGCCGGTCCCACGGACATCGGGAACGGGATCATGCTCTGCTCGTACCACCACCACCTCGTCCACGCGAAGCACGCACCCGTCGAGATCCGGTCGCACGACGGGGAACACTGGATCCTCCCGAAGGGCTGGGTCGGGCCACCGGATCCGACGCATCGCAGACAGACCCGTGGGCATCTCGCCCGGGCACGACCACGACGGGTGCCCAACCCCTGGACGCAGCGGAGCACCACCGACTCCGGGTGATCTCGAGGCTCGCTTCGCTCGCACCTCGATCAACGAGAGAGGGGCGACCGCGCGCGGAGAACGCGTTCGGAGCGCGATTCGCGGAAGACTCGCTGGTCTTGGACGAGCGGGAGGTTCCGGATGTGGCGCGAGTCGCGATCAGCGCGGGGTGACCGCCTCCGCGCCGACCTCGGCGGCGAGGAATGCTCGGACGTCGTCGATCTCCTCGGCGCTCACGCCGTGGGCGAGCCCCCGGTAGATCCGCTCGACGAGGGTCGTGTGCTGCGGAAGGAACGCCGCGGTGCGCGCGATCGCGTCCGGCGTGATGACCCGGTCCGCGTCGCCTCGGCCCCAGAACGCCGCCGGTCGCTCCGCGAGCAGGTCCGCGTCGGCCGGCTGCTCGGTACCGAGCACGAAGCCCGCCAGCACCACGGGTGCGAGCACCCGCCGCGGGCGGGTGCGGAGCAGTTGGGACGCCATGAGGCCGCCCTGCGAGAAACCGATCGGCACGACGCGCGCCTCCAGTCCGGCGGACGCATCGATCCACGCCCAGATCGCTTCGGTCGCCTCCATCACCGGCGCGGGATCCGGATCGCCCGGCATGGTGAGGGCGAACCACGCTGACGCACCGGGCGCGAGTTCGAGCGGCGCCCGCAGGGAAGCCCAGGGCAGCGCAAGCCCGATCGCGGGGACGAGGCCCGCGAGGTCGTGCTCGTTCGAGCCGTATCCGTGCAGCAGCAGGGCCACCGGGCGATCGGGCCCGAGGTCCCCCTCCGGCCAGTCGGCGGAACGGCGGTCGATCAGCGAGGCGCTCACCGCCTCATCCAAGCGCGTACCCGGCGAGCACGCTGCTCAGGCGAACACGGAGGAGCGGCGGACGACGACGTCGGCCCAGCCGGTCGAGAGATGCAGCTCCACGGTCCGCTCGGTGTCGTCCGCTGCGGCGCCGGCCGTCAGCTCGTTGCGGACCACGCCGTGAGCCGATGCCGCATCGACCCACGCGGCGGTGCCCGCAGGCACGCCCACCTCGACGTCGGCATGGCCGTTCTCGAGCCGCATGGTGCCGGCCATGGCCGCGCCGATGCGCAGCACCCCGTGCGCGCTGCGTGCGGTCACGTCGGTGAACGCGGTCTCGATCGTCAGCGCGCCGGACAGTCGCGCGTCCACCGGTCCGTGCGTGACGCCGAGATCGACGGAGCCGTGCGAGGCGCGCACCCGTGCCGTGCCGGCGACGCTGCCGATGCGGACCCGAGCATGGCCGGCATCGAGGTCGAGGTTCCCGCGGACCTCCCGCACGTCGACCTCGCCGTAGGGCGCGGAGAGGTCCAGGTCGCCGACCGCGTCGATACCGACGGTGCCGTATTTGGCCCGGACCCGGGTCCGCCCGAGGGTGCCGCGCAGCCGCACGGCACCGTACGAGCTCTCGATCTCGACCGACGACGCGGTGGGGAGGGCGATGCGGACGTCGACGGAGTCGGTCCGCCCGAACAGGGTCGTCCGGCGCGGGACGCCGACCCGGACTCGGCGACCGTCGAAGTCGACGGCCGCGCTCTCGGCGAGCGAGCGGTCGCCGGCCTTCTTGGGGTTCGACGGCAGCACCTCCACGTGCACGTCGGAGCGCTCCTCGGCCGTCACCTCGATGTGGCCGACGGCGACGTCGACGTCCAGTTCGGCGGGCCCTGCTGTCTCGAAGACGGGCATGACGATTCCTTCTCTTTCTCGTGAGGGCATGACGGATCGGCCCGCCGTCGGCGGGGCGCGTTCAGCGCACCCAGCCACTGAATCGGTCTCCTGATGTCGGGACAGTGCGGCGACCACCGGGTTCCAGCGCGGTCGTGACCGCGCGGACCAGCCAGGTGTTGACGGACAGGCCCTCGGCGAGCGCTGCCTGCTCGACCCGCGACTTGAGTCGTTCCGGCAAGCGCAGCGTCGTGCGGAAGGTCGCGGCGTCGTCGTCCACGGCGGAGGCGGAAGCACCGGTCACAGCCGGCGACTGAGCCGGCTCGGTCGCGCGCATGACGACCAGCTGGGGATCGCGGCCCCGGAGGCGCACCTCTACCGAGCCGGGTGCCAGCTCCCGGCTGATCTCGGCCGCGGCGTCCGCAAGCACCTCGAGCAGCGCCAGCCGGATCGCCGGGTCGAGCGCCGCGCTCATCCGCTCACCGAGTGCCCGCGTCTCGTCCGATCCAGCGTCGGCGACGGCAGCCAGCTGCGACCGCAGACGGTCGGTGTACCGCTCGATGTCCATGGTGTCATGGTGACACCATCGTGGTGTCATATCAAGTGCGGTGGCGCCTCCACGCGACCCTCGTCGGGAGTCTCACCGCGCTCGCGCCCCCACCAGCGGGAGTGGCGCGGGTGAGCAGCGGATGGAGCTGGGCGACCGGCGGATGAGGCGCGGGCACCCGACCGGTGCCTGCGGCTACCTGCGGACGGCGACCGCTTCCTCCATGGCGCGAGCCTCGGCGAGGGCGAGCAGATCGGGTTCGTGCTCGCGGGTCTGCTCGATCGCTGCCGGAGGCGGAACCGGAGCCCGTTCGCCCGCCGAGTTCCAGGCATCGGTCAGCAGGCGCCTCGGGTGATACCGGCGCGGGTCGAGGCCGGCCCAGTCGACCTCCTCGAACTCCGGGCCCATCTCGCTCGCGACGCGCTTCTTCGCGTCGTCGGTCATGCTGCGCGCGACCCGCACCCACGTCGCGAGCTGAGCGGCGTAGCGGGGCAGCTTGTCCGGGCCCACGAGGAACAGCGCGAGCACGCCGATGACGAGCAGCGTGCCGAGCGGGAGATCGAACACGGCGCTACGGCGCAGGGGTGGTGATGGGAGCCTCGGCGGGGACGCGCACGGACGCGGCATCCGGGTGGAGCTCGGTGCGCAGGACCTTGATCGACTGACCGAGCCCCCTCGCGAAGATCGGCAGCTTCGTCGCCCCGAACAGCAGGACGACGACGAGGGCGATGACGAGCAGGTGGATGCCGGTCAGTCCAGCGATCATGGGGATGTCCTTCGATCCGGGTCGCACGCGGTTCGGCGCCGCCACCCACACCGGTGGGTGGCGGCGCCGAGATCGGGGCAGGACGTCAGTTGCCGAAGCTGGTCGAGTTGACCGCGCCGTTGACACCGTTCGGGTAGAAGCCACCCTTGGTCGCGTTCGTCTCGGGCGTCACGTACACGATGTTCAGCACGTGGCCGGGCGTGCGGCCGTAGGCGATGCCGTTCTTGTCGGTCGGCACCAGGTTGGACGGGTTCTTCGGCTTCCAGGCCTTGTCGGAGCCGTACTGGATGGCCTGGTCGTCGTTGCTCGAGCCGTCGACCGCGTCGCGGATGTCGGAGATCTTCTGCACGATGCCGTAGATGGCGTGGTTCTTCTCCGCCTCCGCGTACAGCACGGTACGCACGGCACCGGCGTGGTATGCCTCGACCGCCAGGATGCCGGCTGCGGCGTCCAGGTAGGTCTTGTTCGTGATGAGGCCGGCGGCACCCTTGTAGGCGGTGACTCCGACGTCCTCGAACAGGAAGGCGGCGAGCAGGAAGTTCGTGTCGTTCGCGAACGCGTCGAACTTCTGGCCCTTCT
>NZ_CAXTHO010000182.1:0-4102 GCF_964244015.1 uncultured Amnibacterium sp.
CCCCGACTACGGTCGACCCCGTGACGGAACTCGCCGACCGCCTCCACGCCGTCCAGGCGGCCGTTGCGCAGGCGGCCAGGGCCGCGCACCGCGATCCGGCCGAGATCACGACGGTCGTGGTGACGAAGTTCCAGCCGATGGCGCTGATCGAGGAGCTGTTCGCGCTCGGCGTGCGGGACTTCGGGGAGAGCCGGCATCCGGAGGCGCGGGACAAGGCCGCGGCGCTCCCGGAGGCGACCTGGCACTTCGTCGGGCAGCTACAGACCAACAAGGCGCGGCAGGTCGCGAGGTACGCCGACGTGATCCACTCCGTCGACCGGCCCGAGCTCGTCGACGCGCTCGCCGGGCAGGACGTCGACGTGCTGCTGCAGGTCGATCTCGGCGTCGGCGGCGGGGGCCCCAGTCGTGGGGGTGCGAAGCCGGGCTCGATCCCCGAGCTGGCCGGTCGGGTGGTCGGCGCCGAGGGGCTCCGGCTGCGGGGCGTGATGACCGTCGCGCCCCTCGGGATCCCCGTCGTTCCGGCCTTCGCGGCCCTCGCGATGGTCGCCGAGCGGGTCCGCGCACTCGACCGGGAGGCCTCCTGGATCTCCGCGGGGATGTCCGGCGACTACGTCGAGGCGATCGCCGCGGGGGCGACACACCTCCGGATCGGCACGGCCGTCACTGGACCCAGAAACACAGCGCTGTAACATCCATCTCGGGCGGCACCGCGGGGGGTGTGTGCGCAGCCCGTGGAGGACTTCATGTCGAACCCCATCCGGAAGTCGATGGTGTGGCTCGGCCTCGCGGACGACCAGTACGAGTACGCGGAGCCGGTCGAACCGACGTCGCCGCACGTGCAGCCGGTCATCACGCGCGCGCAGGTGACGCCGCTGCCGCGACGCATCGGGGCCGCTCGGACGCAGGTCCCCGAGATGAACGAGATCCTGACGGTGCATCCGCGGCAGTACCGCGATGCGCAGCAGATCGCGGAGCACTTCCGCGACGGCACGCCCGTGATCATCAACCTCACCCAGATGACCGAGGCGGAGGCGCGTCGACTCGTCGACTTCGCCTCCGGTCTCTCGACCGGGCTGCGGGGCAGGATCGAGCGCGTGACGAGCAAGGTGTTCCTGCTCTCACCCGAGCACATCACGATCTCCGGCGAGGAGTCCGGCGCGACGTCCGACCTCGACGCGACGTTCACCGGCTGAGCCGTCCTGGCAGGGTGGGCACGTGGGCGTGCCCGCCTCCGGGATACTGAAGCCTGTGCAGGACAGCGGACGATGAGCCCGATCGGCCTGATCGGCGCCGTCGCCTACGTCGCCCTGCTCGTCTACTTCTTCGCGCTGTGGGCCAGGTTCGTCCTCGACCTCGTGCAGGCGTTCAGCGCCAGCTGGCGGCCGCGCGGCGCGGTGCTGGTGCTGGCGGAGGTCGCCTACACCGCCACCGATCCGCCCATCAAGGCGGTGCGCCGCATGCTGCCGCCGCTCCGCATCGGCCAGTTCGCGCTCGACTTCGGGTTCACCATCGTGATGTTCGGCGTGATCATCCTGATGTACGTCGCGCTCGCCCTCCAGGGCGTCTGACCGGTCGGCGCTCAGGGTCCCTGGACGCGCGGAGCACGCCGCGGCGCGACACGCGGAGAGGGCCGCGGCCCCCGCAAACGGGGCCGCGAGGGCTGGCGCGCGCTAGTCTGAGCCGCACCGCAATCCAGCAGCCACGCAGAGAACCATGAAGGTGGGACCATGGCCCTCACGCCTGAAGACGTCGTCAACAAGCGATTCCAGCCGACGAAGTTCCGCGAGGGATACGACCAGGACGAGGTCGACGACTTCCTCGACGAGGTCGTCGTGGAGCTCCGCCGGCTCGGCCAGGAGAACGAGGACCTGCGCCAGCGACTGATCGCCAGCGAGTCCCGGATCGCGGAGCTGCAGCGCTCCTCCGTTCCGGTCACCGGCGAGCAGGCCGCACAGATCCCGGCTCAGAAGCTCAGCTACCCGACCGCGCAGACCGACGTCGGCGCGGTCGATCCGTCGAACACGAACAACCTGCTCCAGCTCGCGCGGCGCCTCCACGAGGAGCACGTGCGCGAGGGCGTCGAGAAGCGCGATGCGCTGATCGCCGAGGGCCACGCGACGGCCGCCCGCGTCGTCGCCGACGCGGAGTCGAAGCAGCGGTCGCAGCTGAACTCCCTCGACCAGGAGCGCGCGCTGCTCGAGCACCGCATCGACGAGCTGCGCGCGTTCGAGCGCGAGTACCGGCAGAAGCTGAAGGGCCACATCGAGGGTCTGCTCCGCGAGCTGGACGCCTCGAACGTGGTCACCGGCTCCTACGGCGGCGTCGGGGTCCCGGCGCCGTCGGGCTTCCCGGGCTTCGGTGCCAACTGAGCCGAACGGACCTGACGGGGCGTCGCCGGACACGGCGGCGCCCCGTTCCGCGTCCGCACCCGCCCGCCCGGTCGTCCTGATCCTGCTGGTCGCGATCGCCGTGATCGTGGCGGTCACCGACCAGCTCGTGAAGGCATGGGCGGTGGCGAGCCTGCCGGAGGGGGTGCCCCAGCAGGTCGTCGGGAACCTGCTGATCTTCCGTCGCGTCTCGAACCCCGGGGCTGCCTTCTCGTTCGCGACGTCGGCGACGTGGATCTTCTCGCTCATCGCCGTCGCGGTGGTCGTGTTCCTGATCTGGTTCGCCCGCCGCATCCGCTCGGTCGCCTGGGGCGTGCTGTTCGGCCTGCTGCTCGGCGGGACCCTCGGCAACCTCACCGACCGGTTGACGCGCCCGCCCGGGTTCGGCGTCGGCCACGTCGTCGACTTCATCCTGGTGCCCTGGCTGCTGCCGGCGATCTTCAACATCGCCGACAGCGCGATCGTCACCTCCATGTGCCTGTTCGTGCTGCTGACGCTGCTGGGTCGGGGCATCGACGGCAGCAGGCGCCCCGCGCGCGTGAAGGCCTGACCGTGCCCGAACGACTGCTGCCCGTCCCCGACGGACTCGTGGGGGAGCGGGTCGACGCGGGGCTCGCGAAGCTCCTCGGGCTCTCGAGGACCAGGGCCGCGGCGATCGCCGACGAGGGCGGGGTGGAGGTGGACCACCGCACCGTCGGTCGGTCCGACCGGCTGCCCGCGGGTGCGCTGCTCGGGGTCCGCTGGACGGAGGCCGCCGCGGTCGCGATCGAGCCGATCGTGGTGCCGGGCATGGACGTCGTCCACGAGGACGACGACCTGATCGTCGTGGACAAGCCCGCGGGCGTCGCCGCGCATCCGTCACCCGGCTGGACCGGCCCGACCGTGGTCGGCGGGCTCGCGGCGGCGGGGGTGCGGGTCAGCACCTCCGGTGCCGCCGAGCGCGCAGGGGTCGTGCACCGGCTCGACGCCGGTACCAGCGGGCTGATGGTCGTCGCGAAGAGCGAGTCGGCGTACACCGCCCTGAAACGCGCGTTCAAGGAGCGCACGGTCGACAAGGTCTACCTCGCGCTCGCGCAGGGGCATCCCGACCCGACCTCCGGCACCATCGACGCGCCGCTCGGCCGGCACCCGAAGGCGGAGTACCGGTTCGCGGTCGTGGCCGACGGGCGTCCCTCCGTCACGCACTACGACACCCTCGAGGCGTTCCGTGCGGCGACGCTGCTCGAGGTGCACCTCGAGACCGGGCGCACCCACCAGATCCGGGTGCATTTCGCCTACCTCCGCCACCCGCTGGTCGGCGACACCATGTACGGCGCGGACCCCGTGCTCGGGCAGCGCCTGGGCCTCGACCGGCAGTGGCTGCACGCGGCGCGCCTCGGCTTCGACCACCCGGCCACAGGGGAGCAGGTGCAGTTCGAGAGCCCGCTGCCCCCCGACCTCCAGCACGCCCTCGACCTCCTCGCCGACGAGAGCGCTTGAGCAGGACCGAGGAGCATCGGCAGGACCCGGACGCGGATCCTGTCCTGCTGTCGGTGCTGAGTCCTGCCGTCGTGCTCGCCTCCGGATCGGCGCGAAACGCGGCGGGACCAGGTGGCTCAGACACTGTCCGAGGCACGCACTAGCGTCCTGACCGATGGGCGCCTCAGACAGCTTCGTTCACCTCCACGTGCACTCCGAGTACTCGATGCTCGACGGTGCCGCGCGCCTCGGCGACA
>NZ_CAXTHO010000183.1:0-4094 GCF_964244015.1 uncultured Amnibacterium sp.
TCCGCCAGTCGCCGAGCTCGTCGCGGAACCGCTCGAGCACGAGTGTGCGGTCGGATGGGACGGCGCCGGTCGCCTCCGCCTGGTCGCGGATGAACCGCAGCAGGTTCGTCGCTGCGCGCCGATCGAGGCCGATCCGCTCGGCGATGACGGTCGCCTCGTCGTCCTTCGCGGCGGCCAGTGCGCGCTGGAAGGCGCCGACCGCCCGGCCCAGCTCGACGGGCCTGCCGAGACCGTCGCCCTTCCAGAACGGCACCCGGCCGGGCTCGCCGAACGCGGGCAGCACGAGCACGCGGTCGTGGGTGATGTCCTGGATGCGCCAGCTGGTCGCGCCGAGGCTGAAGACGTCGCCGACGCGGGACTCGTAGACCATCTCCTCGTCCAGCTCGCCGACGCGGTTCCCGCCGCCCTCGTTGCCGCTGACCAGGAAGACGCCGAACAGGCCCCGGTCGGGGATCGTGCCGCCGGAGGTGACCGCGAGGCGCTGTGCACCCGGCCGGCCGGTGATCGTGCCGGCGTCGCGATCCCAGATGATGCGCGGCCGCAGCTCGGCGAACTCGTCGGACGGGTAGCGGCCCGCCAGCAGGTCGAGTACCGCCTCGTAGGCGGATCGGGGGAGCGCGGCGAACGGTGCGCAGCGGCGCACCGTGTCGAACCAGGCCTCCACCTCCAGCGTCTCGATCGCGCAGGCGGCGACCGTCTGCTGCGCGAGCACGTCGAGCGGGTTCGCCGGCACGCGGATGGACTCGATCTCGCCCTTCAGCATCCGGTCGGCGGCGACGGCCGCGTGGATGAGGTCGGCCTGGTGCACGGGGAAGACGACCCCGGTGCTGATCTCGCCGACCTGGTGGCCCGCGCGGCCGATGCGCTGCAGGCCGCTCGCGACCGACGGCGGCGCGCCCACCTGGACGACGAGGTCCACCGCGCCCATGTCGATGCCGAGCTCGAGGCTGGAGGTGGCGACGACGCAGCGGAGCCGGCCGGACTTCAGATCGTCCTCGATCAGGCCGCGCTGCTCCTTGCTCACCGAACCGTGGTGCGCTCGGGCCAGCACCTCGGTGGCCCCTCGCGTCGAGCCGGAGCTCGCCTGGATCGCGGTGGGCGCCGGCACGCCGCGGCCGGCGAGTGCGGTCGCGAGCGCGGGCACCTCGGCATCCACGGCTTCGCGGGCCTCGCGCGCCTCGACCCGCTCCTGGTACTCCTCGTTCAGCCGAGCCGTCAGGCGCTCGGCCTGCCGTCGCGAGTTCGTGAAGACGATCGACGACCGGTGGTCGAGCACCAGGTCCGTGATCGTCGACTCCACGTACGGCCAGATCGATCCGGTCCGCTGCGGCATCGGGTCGTCGGGATCGAAGACGTCCTGCGCGGCCGACCCCTCGTGGGGCTCCGCAGCGTCCGCCGGGTCCGGCCAGCCGCTGCCGAGATCGGGGTCGGACATGTCCTCGACCGGCACGACGACCGTGAGGTCGAACGTCTTCTGCGCCTTCGGCGCCACGATCGTGACCGGCGACCGGCCGCCGAGGAACCGGGCGACCTCCTCCACCGGCTTCACGGTCGCGGACAGCCCGATGCGCTGGGCGGGCGTGTCCAGCATCGCGTCGAGCCGCTCGAGCGAGAGCGCCAGGTGGGAGCCGCGCTTCGTCGCCGCGACCGCGTGCACCTCGTCGACGATCACGGTGTCGACCGATGTGAGCGAGTCACGCGCCGCCGAGGTCAGCATGAGGAACAGGGACTCGGGGGTCGTGATCAGGATCTCGGGCGGATCCTTCGACAGCGCCCGGCGGTCCGCCTGGCTCGTGTCGCCGGAGCGCACGCCGACCGTGATCCGCGGCGGCGTCTGCCCCAGACGCTTCGCGGTCTGCGTCACACCGACGAGCGGGCTGCGGAGGTTCCGCTCGACGTCGACGCCGAGCGCCTTCAGCGGCGAGATGTACAGCACGCGCGTGCCGGTGCGGTCGTCTGCAGGCCGGTTCGCCAGACGGTCGATCGCCCAGAGGAAGGACGCCAGGGTCTTGCCCGAGCCGGTCGGAGCGACCACGAGGGCGTGCTGCCCCTTCGCGATCGCGGCCCACGCCCCCTCCTGCGCCGGGGTGGGCGCGCGGAAGGCGCCGACGAACCACTCGCGGGTCGCGGCGCCGAAGCGATCGAGGACGGATGCCATGGGAGACGGATTCTGCCTCCTGTCGCCGACACACCGGTGCGAGGAGGCAGGGTTGCGCGTGTGACCGACGTCCTGGTGTCCGTCGAACGGCGCCCGGCGGGCTGGCCGACGGTCGTCGCGCTCGTGCTGCTCGCCTGGGCCGCCGGCCTCCCGGTCGCCTACCTCCTGATCCTGCTGCACCTCCGCGTCTCGCACGTCGTGCTGCCGCTGGTCCTCGTCGGATGGGCGGTCGTCTCCGTGCTGCTGACGCTGCGCGTGCGGTCCGCCGCGCGTGGCGCCCGGTGGTCGACGGAGCAGGGCGGGCGACGATCGGCGTTCGAGACGCTCCCGCAGCGCGCCGCGCTCCTGATGAACGCGGTCCTGCTCGCCGCCGGCGCGGTGACGGTCGTCCTCATGGCCGCGGGCGGGGTCGGCTTCTCCCTCGGCCGCGGACCGGAACCCGGCCTCATGGCCGGCATCGTCTGGGGCTTCCTCCTGCTCGCCGCGACCATCCCGACCGCGGTGCTGAACGGGATGTGGAGCCTCGATCGCCGGACCGCCCAGGAGGAGGCGGCGGTGCTGGGCGGCGGTCGTCCGGGACCGCGCGGGGTGCTGCGGTTCGCGCGGGTGCTCGCCGCCGCCACCTGGATCGCGTACGGCGCGCTGGCCCTCCTGCTGCTCGTCGGAGCGGCGCTCGGATCGCTCTGAACTCCCAGGAACCGGCGGCGGGACGACGCGCCGGGTAGAAATGGGGGATGAGCAGCACGCGCACCCCCGATCCGAACCCCGGATGGCTCGGCGACGACGAGCTCGCCTCGATCCGCCAGCGCCTTCCCCTCCTCTACGTGGAGGCGGTCCCGGTCCGGCAGGACGGCATGGGGCGGGTCACCGAGGTGGGGCTGCTGCTGCGTGTCGGCGCGAGCGGCACCATGGCGCGCACGATCGTCTCCGGGCGCGTGCTCTACGGCGAGACGCTGCGCGACGCGCTCTTCCGCCACCTGGAGAAGGACCTCGGCCCGATGGCGTTCCCTCAGCTGCCCGCGAGCCCGGTGCCGTACCAGGTCGCCGAGTACTTCCCGACACCGAGCATCAGCCAGTTCACGGATGAGCGGCAGCACGCGGTCGCGCTGGCCTACGTGGTGCCGGTCACCGGCACCTGCGATCCGCGTCAGGATGCGCTCGAGCTGACGTGGATGACGCCGGAGGAGGCGGCGTCCGACGCCGTCTCCGCGGAGATGGAGGGAGGCCGCGGCGGCCTCGTCCGCGCGGCGCTCGCCTCCGTCGGCCGGCTCTACTGAGGACCGGCACGCGTCCCGCGGGTCGTAGGCGGCCCGGCGCGGCGGGCCAGTACGGTCGCTTCCCGTGCTGACGACCGCTGCCGCCACGCCCGTGTTCACCGTCTCCCTCGCCTCCGCGGTGACGATCGCGGGGGCGATCCTCGCCGTGTTCGACTCCGCATGGCGCTTCCGCCGACCGGGCGGCAACGCGATCCTCGCGATCCTCGCGCTGGTGATCGGTCTGCTGCTGCTCGTCCGGGCGTTCGGACCCGTGCAGCAGTACGTGTCGACGTCGATCCCGGTGCTGTACCTCTCTGTCGCCGTGACCGTCGTGCTGCTGGTCGAGCTGCTGGTTAAAGCCGCCCGGAAGTCCGGCGTGCTGTGGCTGACGGTCATCGCGACCCTCGTGTGCGGCGCGGCAGCGGTGATCGCCTTCCTCAAGGTCGGCTGATTCGGCCGTTCAGGAGTTCTGAGCAGCACAGCGCTCAGGGGCGGACGTGCGGTGATCACGCCGTCTGCTCCGGAGGTTCGGGGTGGTGGGATCAGAAGGGTGCGTTCTCCGGGTAGGTCGCGGTGCGGACTTTCACGGCGGGTGTGATGGTTTTCGTGCCGCCCCATTTGGTGGCCCAGTGGATGGTTCCGTCGGGCGTGGTGCGGACGTCCATGACGTCGAGTTCTTT
>NZ_CAXTHO010000184.1:0-3759 GCF_964244015.1 uncultured Amnibacterium sp.
CTGCTCATCCGACGCGATCTCGTCGTCCGCGGACTCGGTACCGTCCGCGGGCCCCCGCGGCTGCTCGACGTCTGCGTCGGCGGGCGGTGCGTCGGCGGGTGGCTCGTCGTCAGGGCGATCGTCCACGCGGTCCTCCCCGGGGCCGTCGGCGACCTCGGTCGGGGTCACTGCGCCATCCTGGGGGACGGCATGCTCGGAGTCAGCGGCCTGCGTACCGTCCCGCTCGGAGAGGTTCGTCGACGGCCCCGACTCCGTCACGACCGGCCCACCGGCCAGCATCAGGCCCACCGGGGTCGGGTCGACCGCGCCTACCTCGGGCACGGCCTCGCCCGCGAATGCGCGATGGCGACTGGGGCGTCCTGGCAGCAGCGCGTCCTTGACACTTCGTCCGAGCCCCCGGATCACGATGGGGCCGGTCAGCAGCAGGTTCGCGGCCTGCTCGTCGTCCGGCTTCTTGTCGTGCTTCCCGCTCACCGCTGCATCGCTCCGATCGGTCGCGCACGGTCTGCGCCGGTCCGGTGGTTCCCGCGGCGCGTCGCCGAATCGCCTCCACAGCGGCCTCCGCGACGGTGCGCCGCCGTGAGCGTTCAGGTTACTCAGTCGCCTCCGCGATCCGCCCACGACCGTCGCCTGCCCCGCGTGGGCGCAGCACCGATTCGAGAGGGACTCGACCTTTGATCAGCGGCGATGTCGCTGATCTACTCGGCGGGCGGGTCCTCCCGCAGCGGTGCGAGGCCCCAGAAACGCGCGACACCGATCACGATCGCGGTCCCGATCAGCAGGATCAGCGGCAGCCACTCCGACGAGCTGACGAAGATGCCGCCGGGGATCGCGAGCGCGAAGACGAAGAAGGCCAGCGTCGTGATGACGAGCGCCGCGACGAGGGGCCGCGTCTGCCGCACGGTGAGCTCCCTGCGGGAGAAGTCCTTGAACTTGTCACGGAACGCGAGCCAGACGAATGCCGCGTTCGCGACGAGCGCGATGATCGCCAGCACCCACACCGCGGCGACCTTCTCACCGCTCGTGTTCTCGGTCTGCACGAGGTTCACGCATGCGACGCCCGCGAGGTAGATGGTCAGCGCCTCACTCGGCACGTAGGAGACGAGGCTGGCGAGCCCGGCCCGCTCCCCCGCGCCGATCACGGCGCCCGGCTCGATCTGCGGGATCAGCGGACCGCGCCCCTCCGCAGCCGTGGGCCCGTCGGTGGGTGCCGGAGCGGCCTCGCGGACCGGGACGCCGAGCGCCTTGCCGGTCGTGATCGCCGCGATGCGACCGGCGGAGCGCGCGCTCACCGGATACCGTCGAGAGGGGTCGTGGGCATGGTGTCGGTCCTCGGTCGGTCGTTCGGCAGTCTTCGTGGGTGGTGAAGACGGGCGCCTGACGGGGCACTCGATCGTATGGTGAGTGTCCGCCTGCTGCTACCTGCCATTGAATCGGGAGAAGCATGTGCGTGATCTGGGAATCCGCTGGTCACGGCGGGATGATGGTTTTGGCCAGGCGTCCCTGACGACGGAGGAGGATCGACCTCTCATCGCCGCCGTCGCGAGCCGCCGTCGGACGACGATGCGACGCCGCACTCAGGCGACGGCGACCAGCCCGCACTCGGTGCAGGCCCAGTAGGGCTCACCGCTCGGCGACTCCTCCGCCTCCATCCGCAGGAGGCAGTCGGGGCAGTTCGGGGTGTCGAGGTCGCGGTCGTCGGTGACGTGCGGCACGGCCGCGCCATGCCGCTCCTCGTCGTCGCCGTCCCGCATGACTCCATGGTCCCTCATCCCGCCGACATCGGACAGCACCCGTTCAGGTCCGGTGCAGTCGCGGTGGTGCACGCAAAGCATCCCTCGATCAGGGATCTATGAATCGTGCTCCGGCGCGGGCATCATCGGTCCATGCTCGGTCGCGCACGGCAGCTGACCGCGGCCGCGACGGTGCTCGCGCTTGCGGTCCTCGCCGGCGCGCCCGCAGCGATCCCGCCCGAGCGAGCCGCACCCTCCGCCGCCGCCGCGACCACCGCGGCACGGGTGACCGACGGCCGCTTCGAGCTGCCCTCGACGGTGGACCCATCGAAGCCGATGCGCTGGCCCGCCTGCAGGCCGATCGAGTACCGGATCAACCCGACGGACATGCCGAAGGGCATGACCGCGACCGTCGAGCACGCGATGGGTGTGCTCGCGCGGCAGACCGGCGTGCGGTTCCGCTACGCCGGCCGGACCTCGCGCACGTTCTCCTCCGCGACCCACGCGTCGACGCCGACCATCACCATCGCGTTCACGAGCAAGACGCACGCCGCCGGGCAGACCTTCGGCGGAGCGGGCGGCGAGGTCGGCGTCGGCGGTTCCGTCGGCGCCTGGATGACCTCCGAGGGTCGGACCGTCGAGGGGATCACCTCCGGCCGCGTGCTGCTGTGGTCACGATTCAGCGGCCCGCGCACCGGCGCCGGAGTCGGGTGGCAGGCACTCGTGCTGCACGAGGTAGGGCACGCGCTGAACCTCGCGCATCGGGGCGGTACGACGTCGATCATGCATCCCACGCTCACGGCGTCCACGCCCGGTCGGTACACGGCTGCGGAGGTCCGCGCGCTGAAGCAGGTTCTGCAGACCACGCACTGCGACTACGCGGCTTGGGCGCGGCTCTGAGGTGATCCTCGGGTGTTCGACGGCTCCGAGTGGTCTCGAGGCTCGCTTCGCTCGCACCTCGACCAGCGGGGTGGGGGGCTACCTGCTCGGGATGGGGATACCCGAGCGGGATGGGGATACCTGAGCGGGGTGGGGGGCTACCTGATCGGGAAGGGGGTACCTCATGATGGGTGGTGAGCCGCGATGCGCACGAGATGGACGGATCACGAACATCAGAGTGCTCCGCGGATCGAGGTCTTTCACAAATCGTCGGAATCGGTGACCCTGAACCCTCGTGAGCACCATCCGAACCGTGCCGGCGCACCGATGACCCTCACCACCCCGGACTTCGTGGGCCGCGAACCGATCCTCGACGGTGTCGTCCGCCGGGCCGCCGAGGGGCGCAGCGTCGTGCTCGTCGGTCCGCCGGGCATCGGCCGGAGCCGCATGCTCTCCGAGGCCGCCGCCCGACTCGAGCGGGCAGGCAACCGCGTGGTCCGGCTCACTGCCACCGCATCGGCGTCGTCGGTGCCGTTCGGGCTGTTCCTCGGACTGCTCGACCGCCCCACGATCCTCCGCATCGGCGCGGAGGATGCGCTCGGGCGGGCTGCCCTGGTCCGTGCCGGCGTGCTGGCGCTGGAGATCCGCGTCCTGCTCGTGGACGAGGGCTCCCTGCTCGATCCGGGCTCGGCGGCGTTCCTCCTCGAGCTGGCGCGCGGCACCACCGCGGTCGTCGTCGGCATCACCAGCGGACGGCGCGTCCCCGACGCGCTGCGCGCTCTCGTCGACGACGGCGTCGCTTCGACCGTCCGCCTCGAGCCGCTGAACGCGGCCGGTGGTGCCGCGCTGGCCGCATCCGTGCTCGGCGGACCGGTCGATTCCGCGCTCGCGAATGCGCTCGTCGATGTCACCGAGGGCTCGCCGATGGCGATGCAGGAGGTGCTGCGCGCGGCCCGGCGCAGCGGCGTCGTGCAGTTCGCCGGCGACCTGTGGCGGCTCCGCGGCGACCTCCCCGCGCCCGTCGCAGCGCGCCGGCAGGCGGGGACCGAGTTCAACGCGACCGACGCGGAAGCGCAGGACTGGCTGTGCGCCGTCGCGGTCGCCGACGAGATCGCCGACGACATCGCCGAGCGGCTCTGCTCCGACG
>NZ_CAXTHO010000185.1:0-3746 GCF_964244015.1 uncultured Amnibacterium sp.
CGCTGCTGAGGCGGCACCTGTTCCCCCCAATAGGTGCCGCTTCTTCTTTTATGGCGCCGCCGCTGCTGCGGCGCAGCTGCCGTAGCGGCACGCTGAACGCGCGCTCGCCTCACGGCTGTTATCCCGAACCGCTGACGGCTGCGCGCAGCGAGCCTCGAGCGATGTCCTGAGGCTCTCGACGAGGCCACCCCGCGCACCCCCCGCGATCGGCTCCTCCCCAGGGGCGAGCCGGGCGTGCGGGGCCGAGTGGATCTAGCGTGCGGGCGTGGCTCCTCCGTTCCTGCCGAGCGCTCCCGCCGATGCCGCGGCCCCGCCTCCTGTCGTCGTCGATCGCCTGCCCGCGCTCGGGACGCTCGCCGCCTACGCGAACGATCCCGACGTCACCGATCTGCTCGTCGACGGGCGCGGCGTGCTGTGGCGGGACGCCGGGCGGGGGCTGGAGGTGGTCCACGGCGCTCCCGGCATGGACGCCGCTGCAGCGCGGCGTCTCGCGGTCGCCCTCGTCGCCGCGGGCGGCAGGCACCTCGACGACGCCACGCCCGCGGTCGACGTGCGGATCCCCGGAGGCGCCCGGGTGCACGCGGTGCTCCCGCCGGTCAGCACCGCCGGGCCGCTGATCTCGATCCGCATCGCGCGGAGCACCCCGTGGCGGCTCACCGACCTCGAAACGGCCGGCATGGTCGACGCCGCGCAGGCGGCGGAGCTTCGCGAGCACGTGCGTGCGCGGCGGAACCTGCTGATCTGCGGCCCCGCCGGCAGCGGCAAGACCACTCTGCTCGCCGCGCTGATGGCGGAGGTACCGCACTCCGAGCGGATCGTGACGGTCGAGGACGTCGCCGAGATCGTCGTGGACCACCCGCACGTCGTCGGCCTGGAGACGCGGCAGCCGAACACCGACGGCGTCGGCGCGATCGGCCTCGCCGCGCTCGTGCGGGAGACCCTGCGCATGCGCCCCGACCGCATCGTCGTCGGCGAGTGCCGCGGCGCCGAGATCGCCGAGCTGCTGAACGCCCTCAACACCGGCCACGACGGCGGCGCCGGCACGGTGCACTGCGCGGATCCGGATGCCCTCGGCGCGCGGCTGGAGGCGCTCGGCGCCCTCGCCGGCCTGCCGCCCGCAGCCCTGCGTGCCCAGGCGCTCGTGGCGATCGACGTCGTCGTGCAGCTCGGGCGGCAGGAGGGGGTGCGGCGGGTGGAGCGGATCGGTGCGCTCGCCGCCCGCGCGGACGGGTCGCTCGCGGTCGTCGACCCGTGATGCGACCCGTGATCCGGCCGCGTGTTCTCCGGCGCATCGACTCGGCCACGGAGGCGGACGGCGTCGCCGCGGACCTCGACCGCCTCCGTGCACTCGTCTCCGCCGGCGCGACGCAGCCGGCCGCATGGGCGTACCTCGCCGCCGGAGCGCCCGACACGATCCGCCCGATGGCTGCGGGGGTCGCCGCCGCAGCAGCCGCCGGGATCCCGCTCGGTCACGCGTTCGGCGCCGCGCCGACGGCCTGGCGCACCGCCGGAGCGCTCGTCGCGCTCGCGGCCGAGACGGGGGCCCCGCTCGCCGCCGCGCTCGCCACGGCCGCCGGCGGGGCGCGGCGGACGGCCGAGCTGCACCGCGTGGTCTCCGCGTCGATGGCCGGCCCGGTCGCGAGCGCCCGGCTCGTGCTCCTCCTGCCGCCCGCGACCGCGGTGCTCGGGTGGGCGTTCGGCTTCGACGTGCCCGGTGTGCTGCTCTCCGGGCCGGGGGCCGCGCTGCTGGTCCTGGGTGCAGCGCTGCTCGGTGGCGCCGCGGTGTGGAGCCGTCGCCTCATCCGCGCCGCCCGCCGGACATCGTGGACCGTCGGCCTCGACCTCGAGCTGGTGGGGGTCGCCGTTCGCGCAGGACTGCCGGTCGCGACGGCCAGGAGGCAGGCGGACGAGGCCGCCTCCGACGCGGGCATCGACCTGCCGCCGCCGGACGAGCTGGAGGAGGTGCTCGCGTTCGCGGCCCGTGCCGGGCTGCCGCTCGTCGCGCTGCTGGCGGCGGAGGCGGATCGGCTGCGTCGTGTCGCCGTATCGGAGGCGCGCCTGCGGGCGGAGGCGCTCGCGGTCCGGCTGCTGCTCCCGCTCGGCCTGCTCGTGCTCCCCGCGTTCCTCGTGCTCGGCGCGCTGCCCGTGGGGCTCGCAGTCCTCTCCTCCACAGCCCTGCCGCTCTGACGCGGAGCGCCGGAGGGGCAGGATGGGCCTGCCCGTGCCGGGCCGCGTCCGCCTGGACGTGGCTGCTCTATGAAAGAGGTACGGGATGCAACAGGAACGACTGTCCGGTCGGATCGACGAGCTGGTCGATGAGGGCGCCGTCACGGCCGAGTACGCGATCGCGACCATCGCCGCCGTCGGGTTCGCCGCGCTGCTCGTGGTCGTGCTGCGCAGCGACGAGGTGCGCACGCTGCTGCTCGGTCTGGTGACTCGTGCGCTCGCGATGCCGAACTGAGCACGGCACGGTGACCGCGGAGTTCGCGGTCGCCGTGCCGGCGGTGCTGCTCGTGCTGGCGGCCTGCCTCGGCGGGTTGCGGGTCGGCACGGAGCGGCTGCGGGTGGTGGACGCCGCCGCGCAGTCCGCCCGGCTCGCGTCGGTCGGGGAGCCGGTCGGCGGGCCCGCCGACCGGATCGGCGGGCGGGTGAGCGGCGTGCAGCGCTCCGCCGAGACGGTCTGCGTCACGGTGCGCAGCGAGGTGCCGCTCCTCGGGGTCCCCGTGCCGATCGCCGCGACGGCATGCGACCTGGCCGGCGTCCTGCCGTGAACCGCGAGGAGGGGGCCGGCACCGCGCTCGCCGTGGCGGTCATCGCCATTGTCATCGTCCTGTTCGCGATGCTGGCGACCGTCGGCGTGGCGCTCGACGCGCACCGCAGGGCGGTGTCGGCCGCGGACGCGGCAGCGCTCGCCGGCGCGGACACCGCGCTCGGGGTCGCGACGGGTGTGCCCTGCGGCCGGGCGGCCGAGATCGTCGCTGCGGCGTCGCTCCGTCTGGACGGCTGCGAGCAGCGCGGGACGCTCGTGAAGGTCCGGGTCTCGGCGGTGGTGCTGGGCCTCGCGGCGGGCGCTGTCGCAGTCGCCGGACCCCCTCCGGTCCGCTGATGCGGGGTACGGGGAGCGGGCATCCTGCGCAGGGCGGCGTCGGCGCCGTGTGTATGGTGTGCGGGACCGGCCCCGGGCCGAGCCTGCGCAGGCACGGCCCACCGCCGATTCCGTACGGGGGCGTCGAGGTGTCGAGCCGAGGAGGTGGCCATGCCCGCAGGTAAGAAGCTGGTGATCGTCGAGTCGCCCGCGAAGGCGAAGACCATCGCGAAGTACCTGGGGCCCGGGTACGAGGTGCAGGCGTCGGTCGGGCACATCCGCGACCTGATCGAGCCGAAGAACCTCCCGCCCGAGCTGAAGAAGGGGTCGATGGGCAAGTTCTCCGTCGACGTCGACAACGGGTTCGAGCCCTACTACGTGGTCTCCGACCAGAAGAAGAAGACCGTCGCCGATCTGAAGCGCGCGCTGAAGGACGCCGACGAGCTGTTCCTCGCGACTGATGAGGATCGCGAGGGCGAGGCGATCGCCTGGCACCTGCTCGAGGTGCTGAAGCCCAAGGTCCCGGTCAAGCGGATGGTGTTCCACGAGATCACCAAGGAAGCCATCACGAAGGCGCGCGACAACACCCGCGACCTCGACACCGCGCTCGTCGACGCGCAGGAGACCCGCCGCATCCTCGACCGGCTCTACGGCTACGAGG
>NZ_CAXTHO010000186.1:0-3667 GCF_964244015.1 uncultured Amnibacterium sp.
GACGATCCGGCTGCGGCCGACGGGATCGCCGCGCTCGTCCGGGTGAGCTTCGAGGGGTACTACGCGGCGCGGCCCGGCGCCCGCCCCGAAGGTCTCGACGCCGTCGGCTTCGATCCGGTACCGCCGGGCGTGATACCGATCGAGCCCGCACCGCTCCCCACGATCGGCAGCCGTGAGGTGCGGCGCTCCTACGACGCGATCGTCATCGGCAGCGGCCCGGGCGGCGGTGTCGCCGCCGCACTGCTCGCCGAGGCGGGCAGGTCGGTCCTCCTCGTCGAACGCGCGCCGGCCACCACGAACGCCGCGCTCCGCGGCGATCACCTGCACGGGAAGCGGAACGCGGTCTACAACCCGTCCGCGGGTCCCGGGCCCGGTCACCCGCGGGAGCTGCGCCTGTCCGACGGCGGCCGCGCGACGATCGACGGCACCGGCGACGCCTGGCTGTACGGCCTGAACGCGATGACGCTCGGCGGCGGGACCCGGCTCTGGCAGGGCATGGCGTGGCGCTTCCTGCCCGAGGACTTCCGGATGCGCACCCTCCACGGCGAGCCCGAGGGCGCGAGCCTGGCGGACTGGCCGATCGACTACGACGACCTCGAGCCGTACTACTCCCGCGCGGAGCAGGAGCTCGGGGTCGCGGGCGAGGAGGGCGGTTTGACCCGCAGGACCCGCCGCTCCGCCGGCTACCCGATGCCCGCGATGGGTACGGAACCGGCCCGGGAGCTGCTCGGGCACGCCGCCGACGCGCTCGGCTGGGGCTGGGGACCGATCCCGCTCGCGATCAACAGCGTGCCGCACGCCGGCCGCGCCGCCTGCGTGCGCTGCCCGCAGTGCTGCGGGCACGCCTGCCCGGTCGATGCGAAGAACGGGTCGCAGAACACGTTCGTACCACGCGCGCTGGCGACCGGCAGGTGCGAGCTGCTGCAGGACGCCGAGGTGGTGGAGGTGCGCGACGGCGCCGACCGCGCCGCCGTCACGATCATGGCCGACGCCTCCGGAACGCCCGTCGAGCTGACCGTGGACGCGGAGGTCGTGGTGGTCTCCGCGGGTGCCGTCGAGACACCGCGCCTGCTCCTCGCCTCCGGGATCGGCGACCAGACGATGGGCCGGTACCTGCACGACCACCGGTTCGTCACGGTCCTCGGGCGCACCGACTCCCCCGTGAAGCCGTACCTCGGGCCGGGCCACTCGGTCGCGACGCTCGACCACGTGCACGGCTCGACGATCCCGTGGGGCGGCGGGGTGCTCGTCGACCTGATGAGCCTGCTGCCGCTGACCTCGGCGCTGAACCCGGAGCCCGGCGTGCCCGCGTGGGGTGCCGAGCACACCCGGTGGATGCGGGACGGCCGGCGCTTCGGCTTCGGCGTCTTCGGCATGGGGCAGGAGATCCCGCACGTCGACTCCGGGGTGACGCTGTCCCCCTCCACCCGCGACCGCTGGGGCCGCCCGGTCGCCTCGCTCGCGAAGCGCGTGCATCCCGCCTCGGTGGCGGTCGAGCAGGGCATGGCCGCGCAGGGTGCGCGCTGGCTCGAGGCCGCCGGGGCGCGCGCCGTGCACCGGCAGATGGACGCCCCGTCCGCATCCGCCGCTGGCGAGCACTCATGCGGTACCGCGAGAATGGGTCGCGATCCAACCTCGAGCGCGACCGACATGTTCGGCCGCCCGTGGGGCACCCGGAGGATCGTGGTCTGCGACGCGTCGCTGCACCCGACCAACGGCAGCGTCAACCCGACGCTGACGATCGTGGCGAACGCGATGCGCGTCGCCGAGCACCTGGTGTCGTCCTGGCCGGCGACCACCGCAGGAAGGACCACATGACCCGCAGCGCACTCGTCGTCCGAGGGGGTTGGGACGGGCACATGCCCGTGGAGACCACCGACTTCTTCGTCCCGTTCCTCGAGGAGCACGGCTTCTCGGTCGTGATCGAGGACTCGCCCGACGTCTACGGCGACGCGGAGCGGATGGCCGGCGTCGATCTGATCGTGCAGGTCGTCACGATGTCGACGATCAGCACGGAGGCGCTCGCCGGCCTGATCGCCGCGGTCCGCGCCGGCACCGGCCTGGTCGGCTGGCACGGCGGGATCGCCGACTCGTACCGCGACAGCGCCGACTACCTCCAGCTGATCGGCGGCCAGTTCGCCCACCACGCGGCGATCGCCCCTCCGGAGCAGCTGTCCGGCGAGCAGGCCGACAACTACCAGGAGTACACGACCGAGATCACCGAGCTGGGCCGCTCGCACCCCGTGACCGCGGGGGTCGACGACTTCACGCTCACGACCGAGCAGTACTGGGTGCTGTCCGACGCCTACAACGAGGTGCTCGCCACCACGACCCAGGCGAAGCGCGACTTCGACGCGTGGGACCGCCCCGTCACCTTCCCCGCCGTCTGGACCCGGCACTGGGGCGAGGGCCGCATCGTGGTGTCGACCGCCGGCCACCGCCTCGAGATCGTGCAGGACCCGTCGGTGCGCCGCATCATCGAGCAGGGCATGCTGTGGGCGGCGCGGGGCGCCGCCCAGGATCAGCACGACGCAGCGAGGAACGAAGAAGGAGGAGCGCGATGACGCGACCCGTCACCCTGTTCACCGGCCAGTGGGCCGACCTGCCGTTCGAGGAGGTGGCGCGGCTCGCGGGCGAGTGGGGCTACGACGGCCTGGAGATCGCGTCCTGGGGGGATCACCTCGACGTCGTCCGCGCGGCCGAGGACCCCGACTACGTCGCGGACCGGAAGGCGATCCTCGAGAAGAACGGCCTCAAGGTCTGGACGATCTCGAACCACCTGCTCGGGCAGGCGGTCTGCGACTCCCCCATCGACGAACGGCACCGCGACATCCTGTCCGACCGGGTGTGGGGCGACGGTGACCCCGAGGGCGTGCGGCAGCGCGCGGCAGCGGAGATGATCACGACCGCGAAGGCCGCGAAGGCGATGGGCGTATCGACGGTCACCGGGTTCACCGGCTCGTCGATCTGGCACGCGGTCGGGATGTTCCCGCCCGCCTCCGGCGCCTTCATCCAGCGGGGCTTCGACGACTTCGTCACCCGGTGGACCCCGATCCTCGACGCGTTCCAGGAGCAGGGCGTCCGCTTCGCGCTGGAGGTGCACCCGAGCGAGATCGCGTACGACTACTGGACCGCGAAGCGGGCCGTGGAGGCGATCGACCACCCGGCCTTCGGGTTCAACTTCGACCCGTCGCACTTCGTGTGGCAGCAGCTCGACCCGTCGATGTTCCTGCAGGACTTCGCGGACCGGATCTTCCACGTGCACTGCAAGGAGTCGGTGACGCACCTCGACGGCCGCAACGGCCGGCTGGGCAGCCACCTGCCGTGGGCGGATCCGCGGCGCGGCTGGGACTTCGTCTCGGTGGGCCACGGCGAGGTGCCGTGGGAGCGGATCTTCCGCACCTTGAACGCGATCGGCTACGACGGCCCGACGAGCGTCGAGTGGGAGGACGCGGGCATGGAGCGCACGCAGGGCGCCCCCGAGGCGCTCGAGATCGTCCGGAGGCTGAACGCGATCCAACCGCCTGCCGCCGCGTTCGACGCAGCGTTCTCGACGAAGCAGGAAGCATGACGCTGAACGTGGCCGTGGCCGGCTACGCCTTCATGGGCCGCGTCCACACCTCCGGCTGGGCGCAGGCCGCGAAGTTCTTCGGCACGCCCGCGCGGG
>NZ_CAXTHO010000187.1:0-3667 GCF_964244015.1 uncultured Amnibacterium sp.
GCTGGTCATCGGCGGGCGAGCTCGTGCTGCGAGAGGGACCTGCTCGGGGTCGGAGTCGGGTGCTGCGACTCCTCGGGCAGATACGGGTTCGGCAGGCCCGGGTCGTTCGGCTGCGGCATGGTCAGCTGCGGCGACAGATCCCGGGTGACCGCGTTGAGCCCGAGATAGCCGGAGGAGGGTGACCAGATCACGTCCTCGTGCAGGTAGCGGCCCCTGATCTCCTGGCCGACGCAGGCCCAGTGCGAGAAGGCATCGAGGCCCGTGGGGTCAGACGTGGACGGTGGGCCCGGTATCCGCTCCGAGCACCGGACGTGCTCTATCGAGGTGTACGCGCGAGTCGGGAGGAGCGTGTTGATCGCCTGCTCCACGTAGATGCGCGACGGCGGATTGTGAACGGGCACGCAGCTGCTCTGCGGCCCGCTCGACGATCGCGTGACGCAGGTCGACGGCGAGGGCGGGCCGGGATCGATCGGCCGGCCCTCGGCATCCCGCGGTGCGCCGGAAGCGCCGAGAGTGGAAAGCGTCGTGCAGCCGCTGAGCGCGACGAGTGCGAGCATCGACGCGACCGAGACCTGGAGCACTCGTCCCCTGGTTCGCGAGCCTCCCCTCAGCATCCGGATCACGGACAGCAGTCAACGCCATAGCCAGAATCGACGCCCCGTCCACCTCGGCTCGATCCACAATCCGAACCACTCTCGAGCTGGCGAATCAGACGACCCCCTCGACCCGGAACGTCTCGCCGCCGTCGCGACACGACTCGACGCCCTGCCCGACGGGTGGGCGCCCTGGCCACTCCGCCTCGACTCCTGACAGCTCACTCGACCTCGCCTCAACTGTCTGCTTGCGCCACAGCCGGGGCGGGCACACACTGCAGCGGTGGAGAAGAGAGCCAGGCTGCGCCCCACTCGGGTGGTGCCCGACTTCCGCGGCCTGAGCTTCTTCGCAGCTATCGCCGTCGAGCGTCAGGCCGAAGTGAAGCCCGCTGATCCGAACCCCGACGCTCCGCCCCTGAGTGCGTACTGGTGGCAGCACCAGGATTTGGTCGTCTCGACCCAAGACCCCGAACCGGGCGCGGAGGTGTATCAGTGGGACTCGGTCGGAGTCACGCTCGCCCCGCCCGAGGCCCCGGTCGGCGCATTCGTTCGTCGAACTCCGCCGCCCGCGCTCGACGCAGCAGCTGATCCGATGGAGTAGTCGACCACAAGGACGTAGCAGCGACTGAGAACCCAGCGGAGCAGCGTGGGATCGCTCACTTCTGCCGAGAGCAGAACATCGGGCGCTCGGAGGACCCGGGCCGGTCGACTGCAGCTGTGACCCCCTCCGCACAGCCTGAACACCGCTGGCACGCGAGGATCTCACCCGGGGTCGGGCGTGGCGCGGCGGGCGAGGATCCGCTTGCGCACCTGGCCGGTGATCACGGGCAGGACCGAGACGAGCACGATCACCGTCAGCAGCACGTCGATGTTGTCCGCGATGAACGGGACGCCGCCCAGCAGGGAGCCGACGACAGTCACACCGACCGCCCAGAGGAACGCGCCGAGCAGGTTCCAGGGCAGGAAGCGGCAGTAGGGATACCGGGCGCTGCCCGCGGCGAGCGGCACGGTGGTGCGGACGACCGGGACGAAGCGGCCGAGCACCAGGGCGCGCCCGCCGTACTGCTCGAAGAACGCCTCCGTCTCCCGCAGCCGTGAGGTCTTCAGGATCCGTGCGTCGTCCTTGAACAGCCGCGAACCGAACCGGTCGCCCAGCAGGTACCCGACCTGGTCACCCGCTACGGCGGCGACGAAGGCGACGAGCGCGATCACCGGGACGGACAGTCCCAGGCTCTGGTGCACGAGACCGGCGGTGACGAGTAGCGAGTCGCCCGGCAGGAAGGGGAACAGCAACCCCGACTCGATGAAGACGAAGACCGCGATCACGACGAGCGCCCACGGGCCGACGCCTTCGAGCAACGACTGCACATCCATGCCCCGAGGATGTGCGGTCTCCGCGGAGGAACGACCAAGACGCAGCGTCCGTCCTGGCGGTGCTCGCCCGCAGTGCCCGACCGTCCTGCCATGACCTCCCTCCTCCGCGCATCGCCCGTGCCCGGCACGGGCCCGGGTCGGCGGGGGCCGCGAGATCGCCGGGACCACGGCACCGCGGCCTGGTCGGCGCCGCCGGCGGTCACGTCAGCGCACGACGGGCAGCTCCAGCCGCATGATCGTGCCGGTGTCGGAGGTGGACTCCACGGTCACGCGGCCGCCGTGCCGGACGGCGAGATCGCGCACCAGCGCGAGGCCGAGCCCGAAGCCCCGGCGCTGTCCCGTCGTGGCGCCGTGGGCGAACCGCTCGAAGACCTGGTCGACCTCGATCCCGCGGATGCCGTCGCCCTCGTCCGCCACCCGGACGACGGCCCGGCCGCGCTCGACTCCGGCGGTGACCCGGACCGTCCCGCCCGCCGGCGAGTGAGCGACCGCGTTGTCGATCAGCACGACCAGCGCGCGCCGGAGGCTCGTCTCCGACAGCGTGACCCGGGCCTCGTTGTCGACCGCGACCGCGATCGTGCGGCCGCGCTCCACCGCGAGCACCTGCAGGTCGCGGACGCTCGACAGCACCGTCGGCCGGAGGTCGGACCCGGGGCCCGCAGCACCGGGCACCTCGGTCGCCGACGCCTCGGCGACGAGCAGCAGATCGGTGACCAGGTCGATCATGATCCGGGCGTCCCGGCGCGCAGAGGACAGGGTGTCGGCGTAGGGCTCCTGCCGTTCCAGCTTGCGCGAGAGCAGCTGGAGGCGCGTGTCGAGCACCGTGAGCGGCGTCCGCAGCTCGTGACTCGCGTCGGCGACGAACGCGCGCTGCATCCGCAGCGCCGAACCGAGCGGCGCGACCGCCCGCCGGCTGATCACCCAGCTGGCGCCGCCCACGACGACGACCGCGACCACGCCGAGGACCACGAGCGCGACGAGCACCTCGTTCGCATCGACGTAGATCTTCGTCTCGCCCGGCGCCGGCTTCTCGAGCAGCTCGGTCGGCCTCGACTGGTCGAGGACGAACAGCGCCGCGAGCCCCAGGATGCCGACGACGAGCGCCGTCGACACCGCCGCGACCTGCCACGCCGTCCGCAGAGCAGCGCCCCGCACCGCTCGGAGGTCGACGTCCTCCGGGCTTCTCGGCGCGCTCAGGGCTGTCCCACCCGGTACCCGCGGCCGCGGACGGTCGTGATGATGTCCCGCTCCGTCTTCCGCCGGATGTAGTGGACGTAGGTGTCGACGGTGCCGACGCTGTCGCCGACGGGGAAGACCTCCCGCAGGATGCGCTCGCGCGACAGGGTCTCGTCGGGGTGCTGCGCGAGCAGCGACAGCAGGTGCGTCTCGGTCTCCGTCAGCACCTTCCGCCCTTCGTACGGCGAGTTGATCAGGCGGTTCGCGGGCCGGAACTCCCAGTCGCCGATGTAGACGACGGTCTCCTCCGCGCCGTGCACCCGGCGGAGTGCGCGGAGGCGGGCTGCGAGCTCGGCGAAGTCGAACGGCTTCATGAGGTAGTCGTCCGCGCCCGCGTCGAGCCCCTCCACCCGGTCGGTGACCGCGCCGAGCGCGGTGAGCATCAGAACCGGTGTGGCCACACCGGCGGCGCGCAGGCCCCGAACGACATCGACGCCGTCCATCCCGGGAAGGCGGCGGTCCAG
>NZ_CAXTHO010000188.1:0-3648 GCF_964244015.1 uncultured Amnibacterium sp.
GCGGTCCGCGTTCTGCAGCCAGACCCGCACGGGCGGCCCCTCGGGCGCGGGGCCGCCGTGCAGGTGGTGCTCGAGGTGGACCAGGTCGGTCCGGAGCATCTCCCGCACCTCCGGCATCACCCCGTGCAGCCACGGACCCACCGTCAGCCGTGCGGGGACGCCGGCGTCGCGGAGCCGCGTGTAGTCGTGCAGCTGCAGCTGGAGGAACAGATCCCACCAGCCGGTGACCATGTTCACCGGCGGCATCCGGTCGAGCGCCGCGCCGTCGTGGTCGGCGACGTGCCAGAACGGGTCGTCCGGCTGCGAGTGGTCGGCGAGGTCCCGCCAGAACAGCCCGCGCTCGCCGGTCGCGGCGATGTCCGCCTCCCGCAACGGCCTCACGCCGAGCGCTCGCGCGACGCGTCGTCGTCGGCCGATGCCGCGGAGCAGCGGCTCGGGGAAGGGCCGGTCCTGCCGCGCGAGCGTCTCGCTCCAGGTCAGGCCGTTCAGCACGGCGGGGACCCCGTGCTCGGAGAGCAGCCCGCTGATGCGGGCGCCGGTGACGTGGAGGGAGGCGGATACGAGCGGCGGATCCGCGTACGGCGCGACCGCCCACTGCGTGTGCCCGAAGTAGCTGCCGCCGGTCGTCGCGACGCGCCCGTCGCTCCAGCGCTGGGCCCGCACCCACGCGAGGGTGTCGAGCCCGTCCTCGTGCTCGCTCGTGTAGGGCCGGAACACGCCGCCCGAGCCGAAGGTGCCGCGGGTCGCCTGCACGAAGACCGGGAACCCGCGCCGCGCCAGCACGACCGCGAACAGGCGGCTGCCGAGCGACGCCCTGCCGTAGGGCGTGCGGATCAGCACCACCGGCGCGGGGCCGGAGTCGCGCGGGCCGTACAGGTCGCCGAGCAGCTCGACGCCGTCCCGCATCGCGGTGCGCAGGTCGCGCGTGACGGCGTAGTCGGCCGAGCCGGCGGGCAGCCCGGCCACCGCCTCCGCGGCGCGACGACCGATCAGGGAGAGCAGGCGAGAGGCACGTCGAGGCATGGCGAGCAGTCTCCGGCGCCCACCTGTGGACCGGCGACCGATCGCGGCGAGGCATGATGAGGCCATGGACGCCGTCGAGGTCTTCCGCGCTGCCCGCGACCGCCTGATCACCCTGCGGGAGGACCACCGGCAGGCCGCCGACACGTTCGTCTGGCCCGACGTCGGCCCGTCGTTCGACTGGGCAACCCACTGGTTCGACCGCATCGCGGCCGGGAACGAGCGCACCGCCCTCTGGATCGTGGAGGAGGACGGGCGCGAGCAGCGCGTCTCGTTCGAGGCGATGCGAGCGCGCTCCGACCGGGTCGGCGCCTGGCTCGCCGCCCAGGGCGTCCGGCCGGGGGACCACGTGATGCTCATGCTCGGCAACCAGGTCGAGCTGTGGGAGTCGATGCTCGCGGTGATGAAGATCGGGGCGGTCATCCTGCCGACCACGGTCGTCCTCGCCGCCCACGACCTCGCCGACCGGGTCGAGCGCGGCCTCGTGAAGCACGTGATCGCGAACGCGGCCGACACCGGGAAGTTCGCCGCGCTCGAAGGGCTCACCCGCATCGCCGTCGGCGGACCCGTCGACGGCTGGGCGGACTACGGCGACGCCGCGTCGTGGACCGGCGACCGACCGGTCGTCCCCGTCGGCTCGGACGATCCATGCCTCGTCTACTTCACCTCCGGCACCACGAGCCGGCCGAAGATGGTCGTGCACACCCGCGTCTCGTATCCGGTCGGGCACCTGACGACGATGTACTGGCTCGGGCTGCAACCGGGCGACGTGCACCTCGCGATCAGCTCGCCCGGGTGGGCCAAGCACGCGTGGAGCTGCTTCTTCGCGCCGTGGATCGCGGAGGCGACGATCTTCGTCTCCAACACCGCGCGCTTCGATCCCGCGGTGCTGCGTGGTCAGCTCGACAGCGCCGGGGTCACGACCTTCTGCGCCCCGCCGACGGTGTGGCGGATGCTGATCCGCGCCGACCTCGGTGCGCGCCCGTCGGGCCTCCGGGAGGCGCTCTCCGCCGGCGAGCCGCTGAATCCCGAGGTCATCGAGCAGATCCGTGCCGCGTGGGGTCTCACCATCCGTGACGGCTACGGGCAGACGGAGACCACGGCGACGATCGCGAACACCCCGGGCAGCCCGGTGAAGAGCGGCTCGATGGGCGTCCCGCTGCCGGGCGTCGCCATCACCCTCGTGGACCCGATCTCCGGCGAGCCGGCGGACGAGGGGGAGATCTGCCTCGACCTCGCGCGGCCCGCGCCGTTCCTGATGGCGGGCTACCTCGGCATCGCGGGGACGGGCGCGGCATCGACCGACCGGTACTACGGCACCGGCGACGTCGCCCAGCGCGACGACGACGGCGTCATCACCTTCATCGGCCGCACCGACGACATCTTCAAGTCCTCCGACTACAAGGTCTCGCCGTTCGAGGTGGAGAGCGTGCTGATCGAGCACCCCGCCGTGATGGAGGCGGCCGTCGTGCCGGCGCCGGAGGAGACCCGGCTGAACGCCGTGAAGGCGTACGTCGCGCTCGCGCCCGGCTGGGCCGCCGACGAGGCGACCGCGCTCGCCCTCCTCCGGCACGCCCGCACGCAGCTGCCGCCGTACCAGCGGGTGCGGCGCCTCGAGTTCTTCGAGCTGCCGAAGACGATCTCGGGCAAGATCCGCCGCGTCGAGCTGCGAGAGCGGGAGGCGGACGCCGCGCGCGAGCAGCGCACGTTCCCCGACGAGTGGCGCGACGACGCGTTCCCCGAGCTGCGCGGGCGCTGAGCGAGCGAGCAGGACACAGGAAGCAGAGCTCGTCGGCGCAGCGTCTTGGCGGTTCCTGAGCGGTGGAGGTGGACCGTCGTCGCGTGCTGAACCGCGCGCGACCCGCCCGCTCGACGTTCGAGCACGGATACGCCGTCGTCATCGCGATCACGGGATTCGACGGCCTGATCGAGTTCGTCGCCGGCCTGATCCTGCTCGTCGCGCCGCGCCTGACGGGGAGCGCGCTCGAGGCGCTCGCCGCCGAGCTCGCCGAGGGCACGCCGCCGCTCCGGGACGCGGCGGCCTCCTCCATCGCCGCCGCGGATGGCGGGCTGGTGACCGGAACCGCACCCCTCGCCGTATTCCTGCTGGTGCACGGGCTCGCGAAGCTGCTCACCGTGACCGCGCTGCTCCGGCGGGCGATCCGCTGCTCCCCGCGGGCGCTCACGGCGCTCAGCGTCCTGCTCGTCGTCCAGCTGGCCGACCTGGACGCGGCTCCGGCGGTCGGCGGCACGGTCCTCGCTGTGCTCGACGTCGTCGTGATCACACTCGTCACCTGGGAGTACCGGCGCCTCCGCCGCGAGCGGGCGGTGCCAGCCGAGCAGGAGGTGCGACCGGGCCGCATCGAGCGGGCGTCGGCGCGATGAGCGACACTGTGGCGATGGCGAGGGCGGCGAACGGGCGGTCCGCTCCGCCGCTCCTGCTGGTCGAGGACGACGCCGAACTCGGGCCGCTGATGTTCGAGGTGCTCGCGGAGGAGTACGTCGTGACCCTCGTCCCGGACGGGCTCGCCGGCCTCGCCGCCGCTCGCGACGGCGACTTCGAGGCGATCGTTCTGGACCGCCGCCTTCCCGGGATGGACGGCGTCGATGTCGTTCGGGGCCTGCGCG
>NZ_CAXTHO010000189.1:0-3644 GCF_964244015.1 uncultured Amnibacterium sp.
AGGCGTCGTCGCGGATCCGCTGGGCCGGCGGCGATCCGGTGTTCCCGACGCTCGATGACGCGCTCGACCGTGGCTCGCTCGCGGTCGGCAGCCCGCAGGAGGTCGCGGACAAGATCGGCCGCATCCACGAGGCCCTCGGCCACGAGGTGCAGGCGTTCGGCGATGTGTCCCGCGTGCCGCGGCGCGCGGCAGCCGCGAGCCTCGAGCTGTTCGCCTCCGACGTGGCCCCCGTGCTGCGCCGCGAGCTGCCGAGCCGCCCGTGGACCGCGGTCACGGCCCTGTCGCCCGTGCCCGAGGTCCTCCCCGACACCCCGTGGCAGGAGCCGGCCGGCCTCCTCCGCACCCACTGACCCACACCGTGTTCACGGATCAGGGGATCCGGGCGCTCCGCGACGCCGGATCCCCTGATCCGTGAACACGACCTCTCCAACCCCACTACTGAAGGAGCACCTCATGACCACCACCACCACCGAGTCCTGCGCGACCTCGACCCCGATCGCCCTCGCCGAGCCGGCCCTCGTGCCCGCCTCGCTCGCGGGCGCCGCCGTCGCGGGCGGCGCGCTGCTGTTCGACGTGCGCAGCGCCCCGACCCGGGAGCGGCAGGGCGGCCTGCCCCAGGCGCGGCTCGCCGATCGCACGAGGGTCGCCGAGCAGTTCGGGCTCGACTCCGCGGAGCGGTTCGACGGCGTCGACTCGCTGGACCGGCCGATCGTCGTCGTGTGCGGATCCGAGAACGGGTCGCGCCCGGTCGCGGAGGAGCTGGTCTCCCTCGGCTTCACGAACGTCGTGCATGTCGCGGGCGGCTTCCCCGCGTGGGCCGCCGCCGGTCTGCCGGCCACCGCAGGGGCGGGGGAGTGACGCTCGTCGACGCCGACCCCTTCGCCGAGCTGCGGGATCTCGACGTCCGGACGGACGCGGCGGCGCTCGCCGCGGTGCTCACCGATCGCTCCTCCACCCACGCGGGCGAGGCGATCGCGGTCGTCCGCGCCCGCTCGACGGGGGATGTGCAGGCGCTGCTCGCCTGGGCCGACCGCACCGGCACGCCCGTGATCGCGAGGGGCGGCGGCAGCGCGCTGACCGGAGCCTCCGCGTCGGCGCGGGGCGCGGTCGTGCTCGACCTGTCGGGGCTCGACCGGATCCTCGAGATCCGGCCCGTCGACGGGGTCGTGCGGGTCGAGCCGGGCGTCGTGCTCGCGGATCTCGACGCCGCCGCCGCGCTGCACGGCCTCCGATACGCGCCCGATCCCGGCAGCGTGCGCCTCGCGACCGTCGGCGGCAGCATCGCCACGAACGCCGGCGGGCTGCACGGCGCGAAGTACGGGGTGACCCGCGATGCGGTGCTCGCCCTCGACGTCGTGCTCGCGGACGGCCGCCTGATCCACGTCGGGCGGGACACGCTGAAAGGCGTCGCCGGCTACGACCTCGTCGGGCTGTTCACCGGATCGGAGGGGACGCTCGGCGTCGTCGTCGGTGCGACCCTCCGCCTCCTGCCCGCTCCCGCGGCGACCGCCACCGCGACGGCCGCGTTCGCCTCGGCCGACGCGGCGGCGGAGGCGGTCGCGCGGATCGCGACGACCGGCGCGCGTCCGGCGGTGCTCGAGCTGCTCGACGCGGCGACGCTCGGCGCGATCGACGCCCTCGACGGCACGCGGCTCGCCGACGGCGTCGGTGCGCTGCTGCTCGTGCAGACCGACGGCCACGGCGCGGAGGCGGAGCTGGCGGCGGTGATCGAGGCGCTCCGCACGACGGCGGTGCGGATCGAGATCGCCGCCGATGCCGGCGAGGCGGACCGCCTGATCGCGGTGCGCCGCAGCGCGCTGCCCGCCGTCGAGCAGCACGGCCCGGTGCTGATCGAAGACGTCGTCGTCCCGATCTCCCGCCTCGCCGACGCGATCCGGGGCATCGAGCGCATCGCTGCGGAGACCGGCGTGCCGATCTTCGTCTTCGCCCACGCCGGCGACGGCAACCTGCACCCGATCGTGCTCGCCCTCGACCGGATCCGCGCCGAACGCGCCGCCGAACGGATATTCGCGCTGGCGCTCGACCTCGGCGGCACGATCACCGGCGAGCACGGGGTCGGCTCGCTCAAGCGGGAGTGGCTGGCGCGGGAGGTGGGCCCGGAGGTGCTCGCGCTGCAGCAGGGCATCAAGGCGCTGCTGGACCCGCGCGGCATCCTCAACCCGGGCAGAGCCCTCTGAGGCGAGCGTCATCGACCGTCACACGCACGGCCTCGGAGCAGCCGCGTTCTAGGCTTTGAGTTGACGCCCGGAATCACCGGGGGTGCAGCGACCGCCGAGCCCGGCACCCGCTGACGGCTCTCGCTGACGGCATGACCTGTCGCGGGCCGTCACCCGTGCACGACGAGGGGCGGAAGGCGATGCAGGGCACCCGGGCCACGCACTCGTTCGAGCTGTACCCGCCGCGCACGCCCGCCTCCGCCGCGGCGCTGCCGGAGGTGATCCGGACGCTGGCGGCGACCGGGCCCGAGTTCTTCGCCGTCACCTACGGCGCCTCGGGCTCGTCGACGAACGCCTCCTTCGACCTCGTGCAGCAGGTCGCCGACGCGGGTGCGGAGGTGATGGCGCACCTCACCTGCGCCGGCACATCGCCAGCCGAGGTGGCGGGGCTCGTCCGGCGGTTCCTCGACATCGGCGCGACCGGGTTCCTCGCCGTGCGCGGCGACGCGGTCGCGAACGGCGACCCCGGCGCGCTGAAGTCCGCCGCCGAGCTCGTGCAGCTGATCCGCCGCGTGCAGGCGGAACGGCGCGCCTGGTCCCTCGGCGCGGAGGCCCGGACGGCGCAGGTCGCCGTCGCGGCGTTCGTCAACGGGCACCCCGACTCCCGGACCCCCACCGACCATCTCGACGCGCTGCTGGCGAAGCAGGTCGCCGGCGCCGACCTCGCGATCACGCAGATGTTCTTCCACCCGGAGGACTACACCGCGTTCGTCGAGCGCGCCCGGCGCTGGGGCATCACGATCCCGATCGTGCCCGGCGTGCTGCCCGTCACGAGCCCCGCCCGCCTGAAGCGGATGCTCGAGCTCTCCGGCGAGGACGAGCCGTTCGACCTCGCGCTCGCCCTCGAACTCGAGCCGACCGAGGAGGGACGCTACGAGATCGGCATCGATCACGCGGCGCGCTTCGCGGAGGCGCTCCTCGAGGCCGGCGCGCCCGCCCTGCACCTCTACACGTTCAACCGGGCCGACGCGGTCGTCGCCGTCCTCGACCGCATCGGCCTGGCAGCCATCCCGACCAAGGAGACGACATGACCGACTTCCCCACCGCCACGATCCTCGGCTACCCGCGGATCGGGCGCCGCCGCGAGCTGAAGCACGCCGTGGAGGCGTACTGGGCGGGCCGCATCGATGCGGCCGAGCTCGAGCGCCGCGCCGCAGCCACCCGCCGCGCCATCCGCACCCGCCTCGTCGAGCTCGGCCTCGACGCGACCGCGTCCGCGGTGCCCGAGACGTTCTCGTTCTACGACCACGTGCTCGATACCGCGCTCGCGGTCGGCGCGGTCCCCGAGCGGTTCGGCGACCTCGACCCCGCCGCCGTCGACACCCTCTTCACCCTCGCCCGCGGCACGGCCGACCAGCCGCCGCTCGAGATGACGAAGTGGTTCGACTCGAACTACCACTACCTCGT
>NZ_CAXTHO010000190.1:0-3642 GCF_964244015.1 uncultured Amnibacterium sp.
TGGTGGCGGCGTCGAGGACGGTCGAGGCCGATCGACCGATCCACTCGATGCACGGCTACTTTTTGCGCCCAGGCGACATCGAGATCCCGATCACGTTCGCCGTCGATCGCATCCATGACGGGCGGTCGTTCTGCACGCGGCGCACGCAGGCGTACCAGCGAGGGATGCCAATTCTGTCGATGATCGCGTCGTTCCAGACGGTCGACGAGGGCCTCGAGCACCAGAAGTCGATGCCGGACGGGCTGCCGGATCCGGAGTCGCTCGACGACGAGCGGGAGCTGCTCTCCGCGGTGGACCATCCGATGGCCCGGTTCTGGGCGAGCGGGCGACCGTTCGACCTGCGCCACGTGGAGGGCTCGCTGTACCTCGAGTCCGGCGGCGAGCGGGTCGCGACGCAGGCGGTGTGGTTCAAGGCTCGCGGCCGGATGCCGGACGACCCTGCGCTGCACCGCGCCGCGCTGGCCTACGCGAGCGACTACACGATCCTCGAACCCATCTGGCGTCGCCACGGCCTGGCCTGGTCCACGCCGGGGCTGAGGGCCGCGAGCCTCGATCACGCCATGTGGTGGCACCGGCCGGCACGCGTCGACGAGTGGCTCGTGTACGTGCAGGAGTCGACGAGCGCCGGCGGCGGCCGCGGCCTGTCGCACGGCCGGATCTACACCCGCGAGGGCCTGCTGGTCGCCTCCGTCGCCCAGGAGGGTATGACCCGAGTCGGAGCCCCTTCATAAATCCGGGGATGCGGGCGCCGAGTGCACGCATCCCCGGATTTATGCAACGAGCGTCAGCGGCGGGAGGTGAAGACGACCGGGTCCTCGAGGTACGGCGACCAGGCCGCGCGCTCCTCCGTGGAGATCCTCCGCGGCTTCTGCGTCGCGGTGTCGACCAGCACGAGCGTCGATGCCGCCCTGGTCGTCAGCTCGCGGGGCTCGACCCCCTCCGGGGTGTACACCTCGTAATGCACGTCGAGGCTCGCGCCCCCGAGGCGGGCGATCCAGACCTCGCAGTCGAGCGGCTGCCGGCCGTACGGGATCGGGCGCAGGTACTCGATCTCCTGGTGCGCGATGAGACTGAGGGTCTCCGCGCCCGGGGTGCCGTCGAGGATCGCCGGGCCGCGCTCGTCGCCAGCGGCGGCGGCGGCGCCGGTGGGGACGGTCCAGAACGCCTGGATCCGCACCTCCTCGAGCAGCCCGAGCATCGCAGCGTTGTTGACGTGCGCGTACGCGTCGATGTCGCTCCAGCGCAGCCGGATCGGGACACGCAGTTTCATCGAAGGCTGCGCCGCACGCTCAGGCGCGGGTCAGCTTGCGGTACGCGCCACGGCCTGCGCCGACCGACTCGGGGCCGAGCCGCTCCGCCTTGTTCTCCTCGTAGGACTGGAAGTTGCCCTCGAACCAGTACCAGCTGCCCGGCTGCTCCTGCGTCCCCTCGTAGGCGAGGATGTGTGTCGCGATGCGGTCGAGGAACCACCGGTCGTGGGTGATGACCACGGCACAGCCCGGGAATTCGAGCAATGCGTTCTCGAGGCTGCCGAGCGTCTCGACGTCGAGGTCGTTCGTCGGCTCGTCGAGCAGCAGCAGGTTGCCGCCCTGCTTCAGGGTGAGGGCGAGGTTCAACCGGTTGCGCTCACCGCCGGACAGGATTCCGGCGGGCTTCTGCTGGTCGGGGCCCTTGAAGCCGAAGGTGGAGACGTAGGCGCGGGAGGGGACCTCCTGCTTGCCGACCTGGATGTAGTCGAGCCCGTCGGACACCACCTCGAAGAGGGTCTTCTTCGGGTCGATGCCGCCGCGGTTCTGGTCGACGTAGGAGATGTCGACGGTCGGGCCGACCTTCAGGTCGCCGGCGTCGAGCGGCTCGAGGCCGACGATGCTCTTGAACAGCGTGGTCTTGCCGACGCCGTTCGGGCCGATCACGCCGACGATGCCGTTGCGCGGCAGCGTGAAGGAGAGCCCGTCGATGAGCACCCGCCCGTCGAAGCCCTTCTGCAGGTTCTTCGCGTCGATCACCTGCGAGCCGAGACGCGGACCGACCGGGATCTGGATCTCTTCGAAGTCGAGCTTCCTGGTGCGCTCGGCCTCCGTCACCATCTCCTCGTAGCGCGCCAGACGCGCCTTCGACTTCGCCTGACGGCCCTTCGCGTTGGACCGCACCCAGTCGAGCTCGTCCGAGAGGCGCCGTGCCAGCTTCGCGTCCTTCTTGCCCTGGACGTTCAGCCGCTCGGCCTTCTTCTCGAGGTAGGTCGAGTAGTTGCCCTCGTACGGGTACAGCCGCCCGCGATCGACCTCCGCGATCCACTGGGCGACGTGGTCGAGGAAGTACCGGTCGTGGGTGACGGCGAGTACGGCGCCCGGGTACTTCGACAGGTGCTGCTCGAGCCACAGCACGCTCTCGGCGTCCAGGTGGTTGGTGGGCTCGTCGAGCAGCAGCAGGTCGGGCTGCTGCAGCAGCAGCTTGCAGAGCGCGACGCGGCGCTTCTCCCCACCGGAGAGGAACTCGACCTGCGCGTCGCCCGGCGGCGTGCGGAGGGCGTCCATCGCCTGCTCGAGCTGCGAGTCGAGGTCCCAGCCGTTCGCGGCGTCGATCTCGTCCTGCAGCGTCGCCATCTCGTCGCCGAGCTTCTCGTAGTCGGCGCCGGGCTCACCCATCTCGAGTCCGATCACGTCCAACCGGGCGAGCTTGGCGCGCAGCTCGGCGACGCCGTCCTGCACGTTCTCGAGGACGGTCTTCGACTCGTCGAGCTCGGGCTCCTGCATCAGGATGCCCACCGAGAAGCCGGGCGTGAGCTTCGCCTCCCCGTTCGACGGGGAGTCGAGGCCCGCCATGATCTTGAGGATCGTGGACTTGCCCGCGCCGTTCGGTCCGACGATGCCGATTTTGGCGCCGGGGAAGAACGACATCGTGACGTCGTCGAGGATCAGCTTGTCGCCGTGCGCCTTGCGGGCGCGGACCATCTGATAGATGTACTCCGCCATACGCCGATCCTACTTTCGCGGGCCGCCCGCGCTCGCCGCCGAGCGGATCGGGCCGAGCGGGTCAGAAGGGCGTGTCGTCGAGCTGCGCGAGCGAGCTCGACCAGTCCGCCGCAGGACCTGCGGGGACAGTCTCTCGCTCCGGCTCCGGCTCCGGCTCCCGCTCGGGCTCGCGCCGCGGCGCCTCCGGCTGCTGCTGCTGCTGCGAGGGGCGCCCTGCATCGGTGAACGTGCTCGTACCCCACGTCAGGTCATGCCCGAGCGCGGTCGCGCGCAGCTCGGCTTTGTACGTGCGCCCGCCGCCCTGCGGCTGGAACTCGGTCACGCGCAGGATCCCGTACACGACCACTCGCTGCCCACGGTGAAAGGACAGCTGTGCGTTCCGGGCCAGCGTGCCCCAGGCCGCGACCTGGAACCAGCTGGTGGGCCCGTCGAAGAAGCTGCCGTCCGCTGCTCGCTTGCGCTCGTTCGTGGCGACCCTGAAGTTCAGGACCTCCTGCCCGTTCGCCAAGGTGTGCAGCTCCGGCTCCTGGCCGATGCGCCCGACCACTGTGATCGTGTTGTTGTTGTCCGCCATCGCGACACCTCTTCCTCATAGTCCTTGGGGGTGCGCGGCCCCGGGGAGCCCGTGCCGTGGACGTGACCGGGACCGCGCAGAAGCGATCGTGCGGCC
>NZ_CAXTHO010000191.1:0-3491 GCF_964244015.1 uncultured Amnibacterium sp.
TGCTCCGAACAGGCGCTGCGCGAGTGAGCGAACCAGCGCGCAGAGCGCCGGATCGACATCATCGAGCTGGCGCGCGCTCCGCGTGACGACGCGCGCGAGGCGCGCCGCGAGGACTGTGCTCAGCCCGACCTCGAGCGCCGCCGCCGCGAGCACTAGGGTCGCGCGCATGGTCGACCCCGCGGACACCCACGACGTCATCCGGGTGACCGGCGCCCGGGAGAACAACCTGAAGGACGTCTCGCTCGAGCTGCCGAAGCGCCGCCTGACGGTCTTCACGGGGGTGTCCGGGTCGGGGAAGAGCTCGCTGGTGTTCGGCACGATCGCCGCCGAGTCGCAGCGGATGATCAACGAGACGTACCCCGCTTTCGTGCAGGGGTTCATGCCCACGCCGAACCGCCCCGACGTCGACGTGCTCGCGGGCCTGACCACCGCGATCATCGTCAGTCAGGAGCGGATGGGCGCGAACGTCCGCTCCACGGTCGGTACCGCGACCGATGCGAACGCGATGCTGCGAATCCTGTTCTCGCGCCTCGGGTCGCCGCACGTCGGCGGGCCGACGGCGTACTCCTTCAACGTCCCCTCCGTCTCCGGGGCGGGCGCGATCTCGGTCGGCGGGGCGAAGGCGGAGAAACGCACGTTCTCGAGCGTCGGCGGCATGTGCCCGCGTTGCGAGGGCATGGGAACCGTCAGCGACATCGACCTGGCGCAGCTGTTCGACGACTCGAAGACGCTCGCCGAGGGCGCGATCACCATCCCCGGCTACACGGCGGACGGGTGGATGGTGCGCATCTACAGCGAGTCCGGCCTCGTCCCGAGCGACGTCCCCCTCCGCGACCTCACCCCGGCGCAGCGCCAGGACTTCCTGCACAAGGAGCCGACGAAGGTCAGGATTGGGAACATGAACCTCACCTTCGAGGGGCTGGTCCCGAAGGTGCAGAAGTCGATGCTGTCGAAGGACGTCAACGCGATGCAGCCGCACATCCGCGCGTTCGTCGAGCGGGCGGTGACGTTCCAGCCGTGCCCCGAGTGCGGCGGCACCCGCCTGGCGGAGGGCGCGCGGACCTCGAAGGTCGCGGGGATCAGCATCGCGGACGCGTGCGCGATGCAGATCAGTGACCTCGCGACGTGGGTGCGCGCGCTGCACGAGCCGTCCGTCACGCCGCTGCTCAGTGGGCTGCAGCAGCTGCTCGACTCGTTCGTCGAGATCGGGCTCGGCTACCTCGGCCTCGACCGACCCGCGGGCACCCTCTCCGGCGGGGAGGCGCAGCGCGTGAAGATGATCCGGCACCTCGGGTCGTCGCTGACGGACGTCACCTACGTTTTCGACGAGCCGACCGTGGGGCTGCACCCGCACGACATCCAGAGCATGAACGGGCTTCTGCTGCGCCTCCGGGACAAGGGGAACACGGTGCTCGTCGTCGAGCACAAGCCCGAGACGATCGCGATCGCCGACCACGTCGTCGACCTCGGGCCGCGCGCTGGCGCGGCCGGCGGCGAGATCGTGTTCGAGGGCACCGTGGAGCAGCTGCGGACCAGCGGCACGCTCACCGGGCGCCACCTCGGCGACCGCGTCTCCGTGAAGCCCGAGGTGCGCGAGCCGACCGGGGCGCTCGAGATCCGCGGCGCCGTCTCCCACAACCTGCGCGCGATCGACGTCGACGTGCCGCTCGGCGTGCTGGTCGTCGTCACCGGGGTCGCGGGCTCCGGCAAGAGCTCGCTGGTGCACGGGTCTTTGTCGACGCGGGCCGACGTCGTCTCTGTCGACCAGAGCCCGATCCGCGGCTCGCGGCGCAGCAACCCCGCCACGTACACGGGCCTGCTCGACCCGATCCGCGCCGCGTTCGCGAAGGCGAACGGCGTGAAGGCGGCCCTGTTCAGTGCGAACTCGGAGGGTGCCTGCCCGGTGTGCGCCGGCAACGGGGTGATCTACACGGATCTCGGGATCATGGACACGGTCGCGACGTCGTGCGAGGAGTGCGGCGGGAAGCGGTTCCAGGCGGCGGTGCTCGAGTACCGCCTCGGTGGGCGCGACATCAGCGAGGTGCTCGGCATGAGCGTCGCCGAGGCGGAGGAGTTCCTCGGCACGGGCGACGCCCGCGTGCCGGCCGCGCACGCGATCCTGGTGCGGATGAAGGACGTCGGCCTCGGCTACCTGACGATCGGGCAGCCCCTCACCACACTGTCCGGCGGTGAGCGGCAGCGGCTGAAGCTCGCGGTGCAGATGGCGGGGCAGGGTGCGGTCTACGTGCTCGACGAACCCACGACGGGCCTGCACCTGGCGGACGTCGCGCAGCTGCTCGGGCTGCTGGACCGCCTCGTCGACTCCGGTCGCTCGGTAATCGTCGTCGAGCACCACCAGGCGGTGATGGCGCACGCGGACTGGATCATCGACCTCGGGCCGGGCGCCGGGCACGACGGCGGCCGGGTTGTCTTCGAGGGCACACCCGCACAGCTGGTCGCCGACCGCTCGACCCTGACCGGCCAGCATCTCGCGGAGTACGTCGGCGCTTGACCCGAATCTGCCGGCGCGCACCGCCCGCTCTCCCAGTGCTTCACGGCTGCCCGGATTGTCGCGACTTCGAAGTCAGTGAGCGCGTCCGGCGTGTGCGGCGGCTTGTGCAGGCGCGAGACGTTGTCCATGGGATTGCGCGGCAGGACCTCGTGGCGAACCGCAAGTGCCAGAGCGAGGCGCAGCACCAACCGGGCCTGGTGGCTGAGACCTGCCGAGTTGCACCATCCCAGTCCCGTTGCCGAGCGCGGGCCTGCACACGGCCGCGGTGCGCGGTCACGAAGCTGATGGTGCCGAAGGTTCCGAGGTCCAGGCGCTGCCGTGGGTGGGCCATTCGTACACCGTTGTCACGGGCACGCCCAGGTACTGCGCCAGCTCGCGGACGTCGAGGAAGGGCTCGAGGCCCAATCGTGTCGACTCGTCTTGGTCCATGCAGACCAGGTGCGCGGCCAAGGCCAGAACGACTTGAACCATGAGAAGACACCCCGGTCAGGACGGGTAGAAATGCCTGATCAGAGCCGTGTGAAACGGCAAACCGGTGAGTACACGTTGACGAGATCAAACCTCGCCACCAAAAAAGTCCCGGAAACCCTTGAGTTTCCGGGACTTCGACGTAGCGGGGGCGGGACTTGAACCCGCGACACCACGATTATGAGCCGTGTGCTCTAACCACCTGAGCTACCCCGCCGCGAGGACGTGCTGCCGCGGGGTGCGCGAGCCGCCTGTCCGAGCCCCGAAAGAGGATTGAACTCTTGACCTTCTCCTTACCATGGAGATGCTCTACCACTGAGCTATCGGGGCGCACGCCGACCCGTCTCCGGGGCCGGAAGCGACGACGACTCTAGCATCACGCCTCCGGGGCCCTCCCCTCTGCGCCCCTGCATGTCCGTCCCTGCCCGCGTCGCGATCCGTGCCGCGTTCGCGACGCAGATGCGGCACGGATCGCGACGCGAGCGGGTGCTTCAGCGCGACACGCCGCAAC
>NZ_CAXTHO010000192.1:0-3478 GCF_964244015.1 uncultured Amnibacterium sp.
TTCTGGATCGCGGCGACGAACGGCCAGGGGGTGTCGCCCCGGCTGGAGTTGATGAAGAACAGCCCGATGACGTCGTCGGACCAGAGCGTGCGAGCGAACTCGATCACCCGCTCCCAGCGGGGTCGCTCCGCCGACTTCGGCGCGTGGCGCAGGATCGATGACCCGAGCGTCACATCGAGGTTCTCGCCGTCGATGATCACGTACGTGCGGTCCGCCATCCGTCGAGTCTCCCGCCTGTCTCCGCGATCTGCTGGGAGCGCTGGATCCGGGTCCGACCGCCCTCACGTCTGCGGCGATCAGGCCCCGCGGACGTCCACGAGGTCGGCGAACTCGTCGGGCTGCGTTGGGATCAGCGCGGCGCCGCGGTCAACAGCGACGGCTGCGATCCACAAGTCGGTCACTCGCCCTCGAGGTGAGCGTCCCACCTTCAGGACGGCCGCTGTGACGGCTTCGGACGCGATGGCTGTTCACGGCTCGCGGGATGGCGGCCCGCTCGACGGGCATTGTCAGGTCGATGATGGGGCACGGCCAGTGGGCCATCGCCTCACGGCAGACCGGCCACGGTCGCTCGACGAGCCGCGCCCGGCACCGCTCAGCGAACATCGACCTCGACAGGAGCGCATCCGCGTGATCCCTCCGCACCGCCAGCGGGCATCCGACGGATGATGTCTGCGCACACGACCACCGAGACAGACGGGCGCTCACCAGGCACCCGTCGTGTCGCCGTGCTCGAGAGCCTCGGAAGCGGGCATCGACTGGCGTATGTCGGCCGGATCCTGCGGTCGGCGATCCCTGCTCGCGGGGATGTCAGCATCGTCGTTCCCGAGTCGGTCCGCGCGCAGCAGGGCCCGGAATGGAGCAGTCACGTCGGGAGCTCGGCCGACGGCTGCCGGGTCATCGAGCTGCGCACTGATCGCGAGTTCGGGCGTCCGCTCCTGCAGCGTGCGATCGATGTGTGCGATGAGCTGTTCATCCCCGACGGTGACCGATGGCTGCCGACCCTGGTGCTGGACCGCCTCACGCACACGGCCCGGTCTCGGACGCCCGTAGCGCTGCTCGTGATGCGTCCGTACCCGCCGCGCGGAGGCATGTCCAGTCGTCTGAACTACGCCGCGAAGGTCGCGATGATCCGGCTCCTGCAGCGGCCGTCGTTCGCCACGCGGATCGGCGTGCTGCAGGGCGCGGGCGCACCGCCGCCGCCGACATGGTCGAACGGCACCGTCGTCCTCGATCCGCCGCTGAGCACCCAGCGCCTGCCCGACGAGACCTCGGCGAAGCAGGATGCCGGCCTCGCCGGCGTCGTCGTCGTGTCCATCCTCGGTGAGGTCACCCCTCGGAAGAACCCGGCGCTGATCCTCGACGCCCTTGAGCAGATCATGGCAGCGAAACCCTCGGAGCCCTGGGTGCTGTACCTCCCGGGCAGCGTGGACCCGGAGGTCGTGCAGACGCTGTCGTCGCGGGCCGAGAACGTCCGGATCGTGTGGGGGAGCGGGCATCTCGACGCGGCTCGATATGCAGCGGCGTTCGCGGCGAGCGACATCGTCGCCGTGGTGCACAGCAACGAGGGCAGCAGCGGTGTTCTCACCGAGGCCGCGGCCTACGGCAAGCGAGCCGTGGCCGGCGGGGTCGGGACGGTTCGCGAGCAGGGCGCCGCCATCGGAGCCGTCGTGCCGACGGACGACAGCGTCGATGCGCTGGCAGCAGCGCTGCTCCGGGCCCGGACCGCGTCGGTCGCGAGGGAGCCTGCGAAGCCGGTGGCCGGCGTGCTCCTCGAGGAGTTCTTTCTGGGGCCAGCCGTCGCCTCGCCCGTCGAACCTGCTCGGTAGCCCCTCGGGCCGGGGTCCGCAGTCTCTCGACGGGCCGCGCGGGGTCAGGAGGTCGGGAAGCGCTCCCCGACGACCGTGCAGTCAGGCCCGCTGACCACCGAGTTCGCGGCGATGTCACCCTTCAGCACCGTCGTCGGTCGGGCGAGCGCCGATCGGCCGACGTGCGTGCCGCCGAGCACGACGCAGCGCGAGGTGATCCACACGCCGTCCTCGATGACGACGGGCTTGGTGATCAGCCCCATGTCGGTCCGCGCGCGGTGACTGCCGGTGGTGACGAACGCCTCCTGGCTGATAACCACGTCCGAGCCCACAGTGATGCGGTTCTGGTTGTGGAACCAGACGCCCTCCCCGATCCAGGACCGGTCACCGATCTCGAGCTTCCAGGGGAACTTCACCCGCACGCGCGGGCGGATGATCACGCCGCTGCCGATGGTCGCGCCGAATGCGCGCAGCGCCCGGATCCGGATACCGGAGGAGACCTGCAGGGAGTTCGTGACGAGCAGCGCCTCGACGAGCATCCAGAGGGCCATCGTGACGATGCCGCGGTCCCACGGCTCCCCGGCGCCCGGCGCCTTCGAGAGGTCGATCACGGGGACGGCGTCGACGTCGCTCATCCTCGAAGCCTAGGACGGCGGTCCGCTGCGGCGCGAAGAACAGCCGCACCTGTGGATGCCGACGCAGGGATCATTGCCACGTGACCGATGAGGCGTTCCGGTTCTCGAGCGACATGGTCGGGCCGGCGTTCTACCGGAGGTGGCTGCCGCAGCTCACCGATCACAGTGCCGTGAGCGACACGGAATGGATCGACGGCCTCGTGGAGCTCTGGAGCGATCGGTACCGGTACCTGCATCCCGATGCCGAGTTGGTGTCGACCGTGAGTGCGGGAGTGACGTTCCTGCTCGACGTCCGTCTACCGACGGCCTCTGCTCGAACCGTCGCCGCGGTCGCACGGCTCACCACTCCCGATCACGCTCGCGAGAAGCACTACCAGGCCGGTTATCCGCTGCTGCAGCGCGGTGGCCGCCCGCTGGACCGAGGTCACCTCATCCCGAACTCCGGGGGAGGGACGTACGGACCGAACCTCTTCCCGCAGGACCGCGCGCTCAATCAGGGGCTCTCCCGTGACGGCCTCCGGTTCCGGGCGCTCGAGCGGAAGGCGGTGCATGAACGCGGTCTGTACTTCTGCGCGCTGCTCTATTGCGACGACACGGAGTTCCCCGCGGTCGTCGAATCAGGCGTGCTCGGTGTCGCCGGTCCGCTCCTGGACGTGTATCGCAATCGATTCGACGCGACAGCCTGGGGTGCGTTCCCGTCCGGCGCCGATGCCTTCGCCGAACTCGACGCCTTCCTCGACGCGGCGACCACCGTACAGATCGGCAACCTCGGCGAAGAGGCGGCGCGATCGTTCCTCGAAACGGTGAGGGACGAGGTGATCGTGGAACTCGACGACTCGGGGCTGCCGCGATCCCGCGCGAAGCGCGGGATCGACATCGTCGCTGTCGACCGCGGAGCGCTGGTCGCCTACGAGGTGAAGGCCCGGCTGCGCTCAGGGCGGAGGAGGACGCGTTCCGGCGACCTCGTCCGCCCGAGGTTGACGCGTTCGGCCGGCTTCCGCCAGGCGTCGCAGCACTACGTGCTCGAGCGTCTCGGGG
>NZ_CAXTHO010000193.1:0-3427 GCF_964244015.1 uncultured Amnibacterium sp.
CGCGGACAGGACCGGGGACAGCGCCGGCCGCGCGTTCTCCGCGGCAGGGCCCGGTGTCAGCGCGTGGGGCAGCCCCTACCCGGGCTGGTTCTACGGCGTCCCGGTCCTGGTGATCGCCGCGGTCCTCGTGCTCGCCGTGGTGGTCGCCGTCCGCCGCACGGTGCTGCTGCCCGCCGTCAGCACGGACGACGCCGTCGATGCGGCCTGGCGTCTGGCGGTCGGCCGCACGCTCGCGACGATCGCGACCACGGGTCTGCTGCTCTACCTGGCCGGTGTGCTCTGGGCCGCGGGGGTGGCCTGGAAGATCCTGACGCAGGTCGGAGCGATCGGGTTGGAGCCGTTCGCGATCGTGCAGAGCATCGTGAGCCTGCTCTCGGCCGCCGCGGCCGTCGCCGCGCTCGCCGTCGCGGTGGTCCGCGTCGCGACCCTCGGTCGCGTGGTCGAGCGCGAGCCGGTCGCGGCGTGAAGCTGGAGGTGGACACGGCGAGCCCCGTCCCGCCGTTCGAGCAGGTCAGGGAGCGCCTCGCCGGCGCGATCCTCGCGGGCGAGCTCGCGCCCGGGGAGCGGCTGCCGTCCATCCGGCAGCTGGCGTCGGACCTCGGCCTGGCCGCCGGGACGATGGCCCGCGCGTACACCGAGCTCGAACGCGCGGGCCTCGTCGTCACCGCCCGCGGGAGGGGAACGCGGGTCGGAGGGACCGCGGAGGCCGATGGTGCGGTGCGCTCGGCCGCCGACGCGTACATCGCCGCGGCGCGCGGCAGCGGGCTCGACCTCGGCGCGATGGTCGCCCTCCTCCGAGCACGGCACAGCTGAGCGGTGAGCACCGCTCCACCCCACCGGCGCGACTCGGGCGGGCCGCCGCTGACCGCGGCGCTCGCGCCGCCGTCCGACGGTCTCCGATCCGGCCGGGCGACCCGACTGCCCGAGGTACCGTACGGAGGTGGAGCCGGAACCCCAGGACCTGGAGGCGATGCGCCGCCGCCTCTACCGTCCGGGCGCCTCCTCCACGGACCTCGCGTCCTACCTGCAGATCGTCGGAGACGGCACCGCGAGCGCCGAGCGGCAGGCCCGGCGAGCGCCCGGCGCCGAACCCGTGGCCCAGGACCCCGAGACACAGCAGCCAGAGGGACGGACTCCCGAACCGCCCAAGCCCGACACGCCGGAACGCCGACCGGCCGGCCGGTCCCGGCGGTGGCCGATCGTCGTGGGGACGGCCGCCGGTGGGGTGATCGTCGCCGCACTGGTCGGCGGTGTGCTGGCGAGCAGCCACTTCGCGCCGTCGCAGGACGCATCGCCCCGGACGTCCGAGGCGAGCACGAGCACGAGCGGGCCGAGGCCCGCAGGCGGCGCACTGACCGGGATCTTCGAGGACGGCGGCGCGCGTGCGACCGCCTCCGGCACCGCAGCGTTCGCCGGACCGATGGGCTCCCGGTTGAGCGACTCCGGCGCGTCGGCACCCGCGGGCCAGGTCCGCTACCTGTACGCGATCGCCGCGGGAGACACCGTGTACGGCATCACGACCCGCTTCGGGCTGTGCTCCGCCGATGTGATCGCTTCCGCACCGTACGGGTTCGACTGGGCGACGCCCGCACCGGGCACGGTGCTGCTGCTGCAGCGAACCGCGACCTTCCCGTCGAGGAACGCCACCGGTACCTGCTGATGCCGGCTGCGGCACCTGCCACGGGCAGGTCCGCCGGTGGCGCCGGGTGACGCGGGTCGATCTCGACTACAGCGCGAACCCCGCCCAGCGCGGACCGGTGCCGTCGAGATCGACGGTCCGGGTGTCGTCCGCCTCCCGCTCGATACGGAGCTCGAGCAGCGACTCCGCGACGCCGTCGACCAGGTCCGCACCCCACTCCACGACCACAGCTGACGTCGCGTAGTCGAGGTCCAGGTCGTCGAGCTCCGCGGCGGACGACAGCCGGTAGGCGTCGACGTGCACGAGCGGCGGCCCGCCGACGAGGGAGGGATGGGTGCGGGCGAGCACGAAGGTGGGGCTGCTGATCGGCCCGCGCACGCCGAGCCCCTCGCCGATGCCGCGGGTCAGGGTCGTCTTGCCGGCGCCGAGCGGACCGGTCAGCACCACGAGGTCGCCCGCGTGCAGCGCGGAACCGAGGCGGACCCCGAGCGCGTGCATCGCCTCCGGATCGGGGACGGTCAGGCGCTGGGTCACGCCGGCACCCGCTCGACCCGGGGGCCGATGCACGTCACGATCTCGTAGCCGATGGTGCCCGCCCAGCCGCCCCAGTCGTCCGCGGACGGCGCGCCGGTCGCGGGGTCCCCGAAGAGCACCACCTCGTCACCGACCTGCACCTGGTCGTCCCCGACGTCGACCAGGAACTGGTCCATCGCGATCCGGCCGCGGACCGGCCGCCGCTTCCCGCCGATCAGCACCTCGGCGCGGTTCGACGCCGCCCGGGGCACGCCGTCCGCGTAGCCGAGCGGCACGAGGGCGAGCGTCGTCGGCTCGCCCGCCCGCCAGACGTGGTCGTACGAGACGCCCGCGCCCGCGCCGATCCGCCGCATCGCCGCGACCTCGGTGGTGAGCGTCATGGCGGCGCTCAGCCCCGCGGGGACCCGCGCGGGATCGCCGAACGGCGATACGCCGTAGATCCCGATGCCGCAGCGGACCATCGTGTACGCCGACTGGTCGCGCGTGACCGTCGCGGCGGTGCTCGACAGGTGGAGCAGTGCGGGTTCGAGGCCCGCTCCCCCCGCCAGCCGGACCGCGTCGGCGAAGCGCGACTCCGCCAGCGCGTCCTCTTCCGGCGATGTGTTGGACAGGTGGCTGAACAGGCCGCGCACGCGCAGCGCTCCGTGCCGCTCGAGCTCGGCCGCGGTCTCGAAGACGTGACCCCACTGCCGCGCGTCCACCCCGTTCCGGCTGAGGCCAGTGTCGAGCTTGATCTGCACGGCCGCCCCGGGAGCCGTGGCCGCGACCCTCCGCAGCTGCTCCTCCGACGAGACGCCGAGGTCGACGCCCTCGCGGACGACGGGACCGAAGTCGGCGGCGGTGTGCAGGATCCAGGCCAGCAGCGGCGCCTCGACGCCCGCGCGGCGCAGCGCGAGCGCCTCCTCCGGGTCCGCGGTGCCGAGCCACGTCGCGCCGCCCTCGAGCGCCGCCTGGGCCGCCGTCTCGGCGCCGTGACCGTAGCCGTCCGCCTTCACGACCGCGAGGAACTCGGCCGTTCCCGCGAGCTTCCGCAGCACCCGGACGTTGTCGGCGATGGCCCCCGCATCGATCAGCGCACGCCGGATCGGCGCTGCGGACGACCGGTGCTCCCGCCCCTCCTCACCGCCCATCCGAGGCACCCTCCACGGTTCGCGGACCAGGCCCGTGTCGGCCACACGCGGTTCCGGGCCCCTCGAGCAGCGGCGCGCTGCGAAGCGGTGTGACGGCCGTGCGGGCGGGGGGTCGGCGCACCGG
>NZ_CAXTHO010000194.1:0-3371 GCF_964244015.1 uncultured Amnibacterium sp.
GGTGGCGTGTAGGTGGTTCGGTCGAGGTCGAGTCGTGCCCCGGTGATCGGGTGGGTGAGCAGCCGGTGGAACGAGGGGGCGTTCGCGGCGACGCGTTTCGCGGTCTCGCTGTCGATGGGGCCGACGCCTTCGAGGCGGGCGGGTTCGTCGGTGATGCCGAGGAGGCTGAGGACCGGGACGGTGATCACCACCGTGGGGACGACGCCCTTCCTGGCCGGGACGGCGACGGAGGGCGATTCGGGGTCGGCGGCGACTTTCGCGCCTTCGAGGATCAGGTCCTGGGCGATGTCGAAGCGCAGCTGTCCGAGTCCGCGGTCCTCGTCGGGTGCACCGTGCGCGGTGATCGCTGCGGTGTGCAGGACGGTGTCCATCGCGGTGATGGTCACGGTGGGTCCGGTGATGATGAGGCAGGACTGCCCGTTCTGCCCGTGCTCGATCGAGGTGGTGCGGGCGTCGCGGGTGCGTCTGGCGCGTTCGATCATGGTGTCGCGTTGGACGCGTTCCCGGATCGTGCGGAACATCCGCGGCAGCGACGCGACCGGGGTGCGGTTCTGCGGTTCGGGACAGTACGTCCCGAGGATCGTCGCGATCTCGGTGTCGTAGGCGGCCCAGGCGTGACCGGTCATGCCTTCCGCGGCGCGGACTGCGAGATCCACTGCCCGCCAGGTGGTGTTCCCGGTCAGGTACACCCGCCAGGTACCCGGTAGGTGCCGGTCGAGGGTCTCGGCGGTGTCGATCCGGTGCGCGACGTCGTTCGGGTGCGTGCCGAGGGCGAGGGCGGTCTGGGCGAAGAACAGCTGCACGCCCTGGGATCCGCGGTGCGCGTACACGGTGCCGTACCGGTGGGTGAGGTCCTGCACCGCGGCCCGGTACGCGGTCAGCAGCCGCCGGGTGCGGGACGCGTCGGCGAGGCGGTACAGCTCCTCGGCCTCATCGAGGTCGCCCTGCGTCCAGGCGGCGGCGTGCTCCCACGCGTCCCGAGCCTCCGACGCGGTGGCGTCGTCGACGACGCGGGCGTCCCGGTCCACGAGGTCCCACAGCGGCGAGCACGTGACGTCGTCACCGGTACCGGACACCCGGAGGGGACCGAGCCAGCCCGGCTTCGGACCGGCGGCGAGGGTCTCGAGGGACGCCTCGACCTCCGCCTCCACAGTTCCGAACATGTCTTCGATACTACCCTGGATGGGGCTGCCGGGCAAGCGCGGAATACCTGATGAAACGACTGTATGATCCGGTTTCTCCGGATGCGTCCGGCGGCTGGTTCGATGGTCTCGAGGCTCGCTGCGCTCGCACCTCGACCAGCGGGGAGGAAGCGGGGACGGCCCTGGCGCCCCACCTGGTCTCGCGGTCCTCGGTTGTTCGACGTCGGGTCGTCCGACAGACTTGGGGACCGTGATCGTCGTCGTCGCGCCCGGGCAGGGCTCCCAGACGCCGGGGTTCCTCGCCCCCTGGCTCGAGCTCGACGGGGTCCGCGAGCGTCTCGAGGCGTACAGCGACGCCGTCGAGCTGGACCTGATCGAGCTCGGAACCACCGCCGACGCGGACGCGATCCGGCGTACCGACGTGGCTCAGCCGCTGATCGTCGCCGCCGGCATCGTCGCCGCGGCCGCGCTCGAGCGCGACATCACCGCCACGGCCGGGCACTCCGTCGGCGAGGTCACCGCTGCGGTGGTCGGCGGCGTGCTGAGCGACACCGACGGCATCCGGCTCGTCGCGACCCGCGGGCGTGCGATGGCCGAGGCCGCAGCCGCTGTGCCGACCGGGATGAGCGCCGTGATCGGTGGCGACGAGGCGGCGGTCGTCGGCCGGCTCGCCGAGCTCGGCCTCACTCCCGCGAACCGCAACGGCGGCGGCCAGATCGTCGCCGCGGGCGAGCTTCCCGCCCTGGACGCCCTGCGAGCCGAGCCGCCTGCCGGCGCCAGGGTGATCCCGCTGCAGGTCGCCGGCGCCTTCCACACCGCCTACATGGCCTCCGCCGTCGAGACGCTGCGCGGCTTCGCCGCGACCCTCTCCCCCGCCGACCCGGCCGCGCACCTCTGGACCAACCGCGACGGTGCGCTCGTCAGCGGCGGCGCCGAGTTCCTCCACCTGCTCGTGGGCCAGGTCGCGTCGCCGGTACGGTGGGACCGCTGCATGGAGTCGTTCGCGGGCGCCGGGATCACCGGGCTCGTCGAGCTGGCCCCGGCCGGCACGCTGACCGGGCTCGCGAAGCGCGGGCTCAGGGGGGTGCCGACCGTCGCGGTGAAGACGCCGTCGGACCTGGCCGCGGCGCGGGACCTGCTGGATCGAGTCGCATGACCGCCCTGAAGCAGACGACCGGGCACCCCGGATCGCGCATCCTCGCGTACGGCGCCGCCCGTGGCGAGACCGTCGTCACCAACGACGACATCGTCGGCCCGATCAACTCCTCGGACGAGTGGATCCGGCAGCGCACCGGCGTGGTCGAGCGCCGGCGGGCCGCGGCGGGTGTGGAGGCGGTCGACCTCGCCGAGCAGGCCGCGAAGGAGGCGATCGCCACCGCGGGGATCCGGCCGGACCAGCTCGGCGCCGTGCTCGTGTCGACGATCTCGAACACCGTGCAGACCCCGTCGCTGGCCGCCCTGCTCACCGAGCGGGTCGGCGCGACACCGGCGCCGGCGTACGACATCTCCGCGGCGTGCGCCGGCTTCACCTACGGCATCGCGCAGGCGGACGCGTTCATCCGGAGCGGCCTCGCCGAGTACGTGCTCGTCGTCGGCGCCGAGAAGCTCTCGACGTTCGCGAAGCCCACCGACAGGACCATCTCCTTCCTGCTCGCCGACGGCGCAGGCGCAGCGGTCCTCGGCCCGTCCGACGAGGCGGGCGTCTCCCCCACCGTGTGGGGCTCCGACGGCGGCAAGTGGGACGCCGTCGGCATGGACAGCACGCTCGGCGCCTACCGGGACGGCGCGGGAGCGGTCGACTGGCCGACCCTGCGGCAGGAGGGCCCGACGGTCTTCCGCTGGGCGGTGTGGGACATGGTGAAGGTCGCGCAACGCGCGATCGACGCCGCCGGGATCACGCCGGACGACCTCGCCGCATTCATCCCCCACCAGGCGAACATCCGCATCATCGACGAGCTCGCCAAGCAGCTGAAGCTGCCGGAGCACGTCCTGATCGCGCGGGACATCGTGACGACAGGCAACACGTCGGCCGCGTCGATCCCGCTCGCCGCGCACGCCCTGCTCGGTGAGCACCCCGAGCTGTCGGGCGGCCTCGCCCTGCAGATCGGGTTCGGTGCCGGCCTCGTGTTCGGCGCCCAGGTGGTGCGCCTGCCCTGATCGGTCCGAGTCCGCCGAAAGGGGCGGGCGATGCACGCCCCAATACACTGATCGTCGTCCGGTTCCGCACGC
>NZ_CAXTHO010000195.1:0-3324 GCF_964244015.1 uncultured Amnibacterium sp.
ACCAGCCGCCGCTCGAGATGACGAAGTGGTTCGACTCGAACTACCACTACCTCGTACCCGAGATCACGGCGGACACCGCGTTCCGGGCCGTGCCGGAGGCGTTCGTCGCGCGCTTCCGCGAGGCCCTGGACGATGGCGTCCGCACCCGGCCCGTGCTCGTCGGCCCGGTCACGTTCCTCGCGCTGAGCAAGGACGCGGAGGGGTCGAGCCGCCCCTTCGACCGGCTCGACGACGTGCTGCCGGTCTACGCCGAGCTGCTCGCCGCGCTGCGCGCAGCCGGCGCCGAGTGGGTGCAGCTCGACGAGCCCGCGCTCGTCTCCGAGAGCCTCGACGTGCCGTCGGAGGAGCTCGCCGCCGCGGCCGCGCACGCGTACGGCGTGCTCGGCGGCGCCGAGGACCGCCCCGCGCTGCTCGTCGCCGCGACGTGGGGCTCGCTCGACGACACGGCGCTGACGGCGCTCGCGTCGAGCCCGGTGGAGGCGCTCGCCATCGACCTCGTCCGCGGTGCGCTGCCGACGGAGATCGACGAGACCGTGCGCGCCGGCCTGCTCGGCAAGACCCTCGTCGCCGGCGTCGTCGACGGCCGCAACATCTGGCGTGCGGACCTGGCCGGCGCACTCGGCCGGCTCGAGTCGGTCGGCCGGCTCGCGGGCACGATCGCCGTCAGCACCGCCACCTCCCTCCTCCACGTGCCCCACGACGCCGACGACGAGTCGGAGCTGCCCGCCGCGCTGCGCGAGCGCCTCGCGTTCGCCGATCAGAAGGTGCGCGAGGTCGTGCTGCTCGCCCGCGCGGTGCAGGAGGGTCGCGAGGTGATCGCCGACGAGGTCGCGGAGAGCGATCGCGTCCTCGCCGCCTGGGTCGAGACGCCCGGCGTGCAGGTGCCCGCGGTCCGCGCACGCGCCGCCGCGGCGACCGCCGCCGACCGCACCCGGGTGCCCTACGGCGACCGGGTCGAGGCGCAGCGCGGCCTCGGCCTGCCGCCGCTGCCGACCACCACGATCGGGTCGTTCCCGCAGACCGCCGACGTGCGACGCCTCCGCAGCCGCCTCGCGAAGGGCGAGCTGACGACCGACCAGTACGAGGCCGGCGTCCGCGACGAGATCGCGCGCGTCATCGACCTGCAGGAGGAGCTGGGCCTCGACGTGCTCGTGCACGGCGAGCCCGAGCGCAACGACATGGTGCAGTACTTCGCGGAGGCGCTCGACGGCTTCGCGACGACCACGAACGGCTGGGTGCAGTCCTACGGGTCCCGCGCCACGCGGCCGTCGATCCTCTGGGGCGACGTCAGCCGGCCCGAGCCGATCACGGTGCGCTGGTCGACCTTCGCGCAGAGCCGCACGGCACGACCGGTCAAGGGCATGCTGACCGGCCCGGTGACGATCCTGGCGTGGTCGTTCGTCCGCGACGACCAGCCCCTCGGCGACTCCGCGGACCAGGTCGCGCTCGCGCTGCGGGACGAGATCGCGGACCTCGAGGCGGCCGGCATCCACATCGTGCAGGTCGACGAGCCGGCGCTGCGGGAGCTGCTGCCGCTGCGGCGGGCCGACCAGGCCGCCTACCTCGAGTGGTCGGTCGGCGCGTTCCGCCTCGCGACCGCCGGCGCCACGCCCTCCACCCAGGTGCACACGCACCTCTGCTACTCGGAGTTCGACGTCGTCATCGACGCGATCGACGGTCTCGACGCCGACGTGACGAGCATCGAGGCGAGCCGCAGCCGGATGGAGGTGGTCGACGCGGTCCGCGAGTCCGCCTTCGCGCGCGGCATCGGCCCGGGCGTCTGGGACATCCACTCGCCGCGCGTGCCGAGCGAGGCCGAGGTCGCCGGCGCGCTCGCCGCCTCCCTCGGCGCGATCCCGGCGGAGCGCCTCTGGGTGAACCCGGACTGCGGGCTGAAGACCCGCGGCTACGAGGAGACGGTCGCCTCCCTGAAGAACCTGGTCGCCGCCGCGCGCCAGGCGCGCGAGCGGCTCCCCGCCCCCGTCGCCTGACCACGTTTCGCGGATCAGGCTGGATTCTGAACACGCCGCTTCCCGGTGGAGCCGGAGCGGCGCGTCGCTGGATCCAGCCTGATCGGCGAAACGTGGAGGCAGAATCACTGCAGCGCCCATGACGAAACGACCACCACCGGACAGCCGCCTCGCGGCCGCGCGCTACTCGATCGAGCGCGGGATCCAGGACGACGACGAGACGGTGGACCGCGGGCAGGTCAGCGCGGACGAGCGGTCGATGGCCGTCGAGGTCGCCATCCAGCAGGCGATGCGCCGCGGCGACTTCGACGACCTGCCCGGCGCCGGCAAGCCGATCGCCGACCTCGGCGCCGTCCGCGATCCCGACTGGTGGATCCGCCGCAAGATCGAGCGCGAACGGCTCACGGGGCTCGGGCCGCCGGCACTCACCCTCCGCAGCGAGGACAGCGGGATGCGGGACCGGCTCGACGCTCTGGCCGGTGAGGCCATGGTCCGGGAGGTGCTCGAGGACTTCAACGGCCGGGTCAAGGAGGCGCGGCGGCAGCTGCTCGGCGGACCGCCCGTCATCACGCGGCCCCGCGACGTGGAGGAGGAGGTCGTCGCCTGGCGGCAGCGGGCTCGGGACCGCCGGGCCGCGCGCGAGCAGGCGCTGGCGGAGGAGCAGGCGCGCGAGGCCGCCGCACTGGCCTCGATGACCTGGCGCGAGCGCCGCCGCGCGAAGCGCAGCCGCTGACCGAACCCGCCCGACCGCTCTGTACGCCGCCGCTACGGTCGAGCGATGACGACGATCGCGCCGATCACGCCTGCCGATCACGCCGACTGGCTGCGGCTCTGGGCCGGCTACCTCCTGTTCTACGAGCAGGCGCTGCCGCAGGAGGTGACCGACGACGTGTTCGCCCGGCTCGCCTCGGACGACGGGCTGCACGGCGCGATCGCCCGGGACGACGACGGCGCGGCGATCGGCCTCGTGCACTGGCTGCTCCATCCCTCGACCTGGTCGACGACGTCGTACTGCTACCTCGAGGACCTGTTCGTCGCGCCGGACACGCGCGGCGCGGGCGTGGGCCGAGCGCTCATCGCGCACGTGCGCGAGCAGGCCGCCGCCGCGGGCGCGGCGAAGGTCTACTGGCTCACCCGGCAGGACAACGCGACGGCCCGCGGCCTCTACGACCGGGTCGCGCGGTCGACCGGCTTCGTGCACTACGAGACCTCGTCCGAGCCGGGCCGTCCGGAGCGAGGATGAGCAGCACGGAGGCTGGTGCCATCGCGATCCCCGCCGATCCGGGAAGGAGGATCCCGCGCTCGACCGAGCGAGCAGCCCGGTGTGCTGGACTCCCCGCATGACCGTCACCGC
>NZ_CAXTHO010000196.1:0-3297 GCF_964244015.1 uncultured Amnibacterium sp.
CACCGACAGCAGGACGGGATCGGCGATCCGGTCCTGCCATCGCTGCTGAATCCTGCTGTCGTGCTCGACATCCTGGCGGAGAGGCGCCTAGCGTTGCCCGCACGAACCCGGGAGGCCGGATGCGGGAGCAGGGCACGCTGCTGGACGCGGTCGGTCGCGCCAAGCACCCGCTGGCCGGGACGCGGGGCGGTGAGGCCGCGGGCGTCACGGTGCACGGCGAGTGCCCGATCTCCGGCTGCAGCGAGATGAACGTGTTCACCGTCCACACGGACACGACGACCGTCCGCTGCGCCGGCTGCGGCACCGCCTTCGACGTCTGACCGCTGACGGGGCCCACCGCTGCTGATCCGACGGTGCGCACCGTCCGATCAGCAGCGGGTGGCCCCGGTAGTGCAGGTCAGCGGGCGAGGCCCAGCACGTCGAGGATCCACGCCAGCTCGAAGGCGCGCTCCTTCCACGCGGCGTAGCGGCCGGAGACGCCGCCGTGGCCGGCGCTCATCTCCGTCTTCAGCAGCACGTCGGCCCCGACCTCGCGGAGCCGGGCCACCCACTTCGCCGGCTCCACGTAGAGCACCCGGGTGTCGTTCAGCGAGGTCGTCGCGAGCAGGCGCGGGTACGGGTGGTGGCCGATGTTCTCGACGGGGGAGTAGGACTTCATGTAGGCGTACACCTCCGGATCGTGGAGGGGGTCGCCCCACTCGTCCCACTCGATCACCGTCAGCGGCAGCGACGGGTCGAGGATCGAGGTGAGCGGGTCGACGAACGGCACGCCCGCGTGGATGCCGGCGAACAGGTCCGGCGCGAGGTTCGCGACCGCGCCCATCAGCAGGCCGCCGGCGCTCGCCCCCTCCGCCACGAGGTGCGCAGGCGAAGTCCAGCCCTCCGCGACGAGATGCCGCGCGCAGGCCACGAAGTCGGTGAACGTGTTCCGCTTCGTCAGCGTCTTGCCCTGCTCGTACCAGTGGCGGCCCATCTCGCCGCCGCCGCGCACGTGCGCGATGGCGAACAGCACGCCGCGGTCGAGCAGCGAGAGCCGCGCGATCGAGAACGCCGGGTCGATGCTCGCCTCGTACGAGCCGTACCCGTAGAGCAGCATCGGCGCCGCACGCCGGCTCTCCATCAGGTCCGCACGGCCCACGATCGAGATCGGCACGCGGGTGCCGTCCTCCGCCGTCGCCCACTCGCGGTGCTCGCGGTATGCACCCGGCTCGTACCCGCCGAGCACCGGCTGCTGCTTCAGCACCGTCCGGCTCCCGGTGACCGTGTCCAGGTCGAAGACCGTTGACGGCGTGATCAGCGAGCCGTAGCCGACGCGGATCGTCGGCTGCGCCCACTCCGGGTTCGACCCGATACCGGCGGTGAACAGCGGTTCGTCGAACCGGATCTCGTCGATGCCGGAGGGGGTGAGCAGCCCGACTCTGGCGAGCCCGCCCTCGCGGTACGACACGGCGACGAAGCGCTCGAACGCGTCGACCTCCTCCAGTCGCACGCCCGGGGTGGAGGGGAGCAGCACGTCGCGCGCGCCCCGCGGCTCGGCCGGGTCGACGGCGACGAGCTCGAAGTCCTCCGCGCCGTCGTTGTGCAGGATCAGGAGACGATCCCGCCCGTCCAGCACGGCGTGCTCGACGGTGTACTCGACGCCCTCGACGCGCGGCCAGACGAGGCGGAAGCCGGCTTCGGGGTGCTGCGTGTCGAGCAGCAGCGACTCGCTCGTGATCTTCGACCCGACGCCGATCTCGACGTAGCGGCGGCTGCGGCTCATACCGACGCCGACCCAGTAGCGCTCGTCCGGCTCGGTGAAGAGCCGCTCGTCCTCGCCATCGCCGCCGAGCGTGTGCAGCCAGACGGAGTCCGGCCGCCATGCCTCGTCGCAGGTCGTGTAGTAGATCCCGCTGCCGTCCGCGTCGAACAGCGCGCCGGGCATCGTGCCCTCGATCACGTCCGGCAGCGCCTCGCCGGTGTCCAGGTCCTTGACGTGCAGCACGTAGCGTTCGTCGCCGACGGTGTCCACCGCCCACAGCAGCAGGCGGCCGTCGGGGGAGACGTCGAAGCTGCCGAGGGAGTAGAAGTCGTGCCCCGCGGCCTCCACGTCGTCGTCGAGCAAGATCTGCTCGCCGGGCACCTCGCCCTCGAGCTTCGGCGGGGTCCAGTCGTCGGCGCCCGCGATCGGGGCGCGGCAGTGCCGTGCGTACTGCTTCCCCTCCTGCGTCCGGCTGAAGTACCACCAGTCGCCCTCGCGCGACGGCACGGACAGGTCGGTCTCCTTCGTGCGGGACTTGATCTCGCCGTAGATCGCCTCGCGCAGCGGCTCGAGGCCGGCGAGCCGCGCGTCCGCGTACGCGTTCTCGGCCTCGAGATGCGCGATGACCGCCGGGTCCTCGCGGTCGCGCAGCCACTCGTAGTCGTCGACCACCTCGTCACCGTGGTGGGAGCGCACGAGCGGGCGTCGTTCCGCGACGGGCGTCGCGGGCAGGACGGGGGTGGATTCGAGCGTCATGCGACGGCCTCCAGCAGCCGGAGCACGGCCAGTTCGGGGATGGGGAGCCAGCCGGGCCGGTTGCGGGCCTCGTAGGCGCACTCGTACAGCGCCTTGTCGAGCTCGAGCGCGGCCAGCAGCGTCGAGTAGGGGGCGATGGAGGCGCCGAGCCCGGCCTCGTAGCCGGCCAGGAACGCGGCCCTCGCGTCGATCGCCCAGGCGCGGGCGTCCCCGCCGCCCTGCGCGATGGTGCCGGCGACGTAGTCGAACGAGCGCAGCATGCCGGCGACATCGCGGAGCGGCAGGTCGGGCCGGTTCCGCTCGACCATCGGCCGCAGGGGCTCGCCCTCGAAGTCGAGCAGCACCCAGCCGCGGCCCGGCACCTGCAGCACCTGGCCCAGGTGGTAGTCGCCGTGCACCCGCTGCAGCGCCGGCCACTCGCCCGCGGCGCCGGCCTTGAGCGCCGCGGTGACCGCCTCCGACACGGCGGCGATGGAGGGGACGAGGGCGGCGGCGGTGGCGGCGCGGACCCGCATGCTCGCGAGCAGCGCCGCGCGAGACGCCTCGTCGGGTGCCGCGGTGGGCAGCACGGCCGCGAGCACCTCGTGCACCTCCGCCGTCGCTGCACCGAGGTCGTGTGCCGGGGAGGTGAAGTCCTCGCCGGCGCGGGCGGCGTCGAGCGCGACCCGCCACGCGTCGCGGGTGTCGGCGAGGAACTCCTGCGCGACCGCGAGGTGGCCCGTCGCGACGCCGGAGGGGGCGGCGGGGTCGGGCCAGGTGCCGACGAGGGCCCCGTACGTCGCGGGGACCCGCTTCGACCC
>NZ_CAXTHO010000197.1:0-3235 GCF_964244015.1 uncultured Amnibacterium sp.
CGATGGTCGTCGCAGGAGGCGCGGCGGTCGCGGGCGCGGCGGCGACGGCACCGGCCAGCGCGGCGAGACCGAGGGCGGCCATCGCCTGCACGACATGACGGCGCGCACGGCCGCATCGATCGAAGCGCATGACGGTTCCCCCCAGAACGACTGCGCTCTGAACCTACGAAGCCGGGCCTCCACGCGGGACCCCCAGTCCGCGGCGCGCCTCCAGCTCGCGGGCGCGGGCGAAATCCTGACGAAACACCGCCGGAGCACACTTGCCCGAAGCAGCAGCGCGAAGGACGGATCTTTCATGGCGGCCCCTCGAGACCTGAGCATCCCGACGATCGACATCTCGCGGGACCCCGCGGTGGTCGGCCACGAGATCGACGACACCCTGCGCACGGTCGGCTTCTTCCAGATCACCGGGCACGGCGTGCCGGACGACGTCGCCGGCGCATGCTGGGAGGCGGCCACCGCGTTCTTCGACCTGCCGCTCGCCGTGAAGTCGCAGGTCGAGCGGACCGAGGGCGGCCTCTACGGCTACTTCCCGATGCGGTCGGAGTCGCTCGCGATGTCCCGCGGCGTCAGCACGCCGGGGGACCTCAAGGAGTCGTTCAACATCGGCCCGACCCGTCCACCGGCGCACGAACCGGTGGACGACGACGAGCGCGCCCTGTTCAGCGCGAACCGGTGGCCGGCGCAGCTGCCGCGGATGCGCCCGGCGTGGGAGGCGTACTTCGCCGCGATGGACGCGCTCGCGGTGCGCCTGATGTCGATCTTCGCGCTCGGTCTGGACCTGCCCGCGGACTACTTCGCAGCGCGCATCGACTCGAGCCCAGGCGCGCTGCGGGCCATCAACTACCCGGAGCAGCAGCTGCCGCCGGAGGAGGGCCAGCTGCGTGCCGGCGCGCACAGCGATTACGGCACGCTCACGATCCTGCGCCAGCAGACCGGTCGGGGCGGATTGCAGGTGCGCGACGAGGCCTCCGGATCCTGGGTCGACGTCCCCGCCGTCGAGGGCGCCTTCGTGATCAACATCGGCGACCTGATGGCCAGGTGGACGAACGATCGCTGGACCTCCACGCTGCACCGCGTCGTCAACCCGGACGCCGGCGCCGCGGTCTCCAGCCGACGCCAGAGCATGCCGTTCTTCCACAACGCGAACCACTCCGCACTGATCGAGGCGATCCCCACCTGCGTCGCTCCCGGCGAGCAGCCGAAGTACGAGCCGGTGCTCGCGGGGCCGTACCTCGCCGCAAAGGCTCGCGGGTCGGTTGCCGCGACCGCGTAGCAGCACCCCCGCCAGGAGGAGGAAGTAGGGACCCGACGAGGCGGGTTTTCTGCCTGCGATAGATCGGCGGGTGCCTTGGGAGGCCCGCATGTTCGCACAGCCCTGTGCAGCGCTCGGAGAGCGCAACTCTGATCTGACGCTGCTTCGACCGCTTCGGTCGAGGTCGCCGTGGTGCCGCATCGACGATGCGGCGCGCCGCGCTGGACGACCGCGTGCCGGAGATCCGCCAGCAGGCCGTCGTGATCGCCGACCGCATCGCGTGAGCTGAGCGGAACGAAATACGGTTCTGACCAGGGTTGTTGTTCTCCTCGACGCCGGCGGAGGACACCGTGAGAGGTGATCGGGTGGAGGTCGTCGTCGACGTCGGCGACGGCACGAAGACGTACGAGATCGAGGCGACGCGCGCTGGGCGGCGCGTGGACGTCCGGACCGGGCGCGGCCTGGTCGAGGTGATCGAGGTGACGCGCGGCGGCACGCCCGTCCGCACCGCGCGCTTCATGACGCAGCGGGTGGTGGCGATGATCGAGCACCCGGCGTCGGACGTCGCGGGCTCCGACGAGGTCGTGACGCTGCACCGCGCCGCCGAGTCGGTGCGCGCGGGGAGGACCCCGCCGGACGACGTCAGCTCGAGGTCGTGACCGTCGTCGCCGTGATCATCACGGTCGTCACCACCGATATCGATGCCTGCACCGCCTCGCGGACGGCCTTCGCGGCCCAGTCGCCCTCCGCGAGCGCCTTCGCACGCCGCTTGGCGTCCCGCGCCTCCGCGCCCTTGAGCCCGAGGGTCGGCCCGAGCCGGTCCAGCGCCAGCAGGATCCCGACGAGCGCGGCGGTGCGCTCGTCCGGCGCCGCGCCCTGCACGACGACGGCCGCGAGCCGCGTCCGGAGCTCCGCCTCGTGGGCCGATGCGAGCGCGGGCCAGCGCGTCCGCGGGAAGAGCCCGAGTACGCGCTCGTCCTGCCGCTCCAGCATTCCCTGGTCCGCGAGACGCTGCCCCAGCCGGTCCTTCAGCCCGTCGCCGAGTCGTCCTGCGAGGTCGGTCGCGGTGCGCGGCTTCTCCTGCACCGTCCGGAGCGCGGCAGCGAGCACGTCGTCGTCGACGGCGCCATCGGCGGCGCGCACCGTGCGCCCCCTCCAGACGCTCGTCCGCGGTTCGAGCTCGACGGCTCCGTCGATCGCCAGCTCGGCGAGCACGGCGGCGCCCAGCGGCACGCGGACGTCGACCCACATGCCGGGCGTCGTGCCCTTCTCGTCGTCGAGCAGGAGCAGCAGGAGGTCCTCGGCGATCGTCATCGACATGCCCGCACGGTAGGCCGCGGAGATGACGATCGCCAGGAACAGCGATCCGCCCCTTGCCATCGCACCACAGGGTTCCTAGGTTCATTACTTCAGTAACTAACCAAGGGGGTGGACATGCTCACGGACGACCGGCCGATCTTCCAGCAGATCGCGGATCTGCTGGCCGACGGCATCCTCGTGGGCAGCTACCTGCCGGGCGCGCCGGTGCCGTCGACCAACGAGCTCGCCGCGTTCCACCGCATCAATCCCGCGACAGTCGGCAAAGGGGTCAACCTCCTCGTCGATGCGGGCGTGCTCGAGAAGCGCCGTGGTCTCGGCATGTACGTGACCGACGGCGCCCGTGAGCGTCTGCTCGCGGACCGGCGGGCGGCCTTCGCCCGCGACTTCGTCGCTCCGCTGCTCGAGGAGGCGAGGTCGCTCGGCCTCGCTCCTGCAGAGGTGCACCGCATCATCGACCAGGAAGTGCAGCCATGAACGCATCCGCCATCCGGCTCACCGCGGTGAGCCGTCGGTTCGGCAGGACCGCCGCCCTCGAGGACGTCACCGTCGACGTGCCCGACGCCTGCGTCTGCGGCCTGCTCGGCCGCAACGGCGCCGGCAAGACGACGCTCATGTCCATCGTCGCCGGCCACGACCGCCCCTCGTCGGGCCGGGTGGAGG
>NZ_CAXTHO010000198.1:0-3076 GCF_964244015.1 uncultured Amnibacterium sp.
GACCCGCATCGGCTTCGCCAGCACCTCCGCGAGCAGCAGCACCGACCCCACGCCGACGAGATCGGCCTGTCGGAACAGCGGACGGACGCGAGTGCCCAACGGGTGGCCAGCGGCCGCGGCGTAGATCAGCACATCAGCATCGAACGTGGTGACCGGATTCACCGCGCGCTCCGGTCGTCGCAGATCGCCGCGACGAGTTCCTCCGCCCGCTGCACCGTGATCGCAGGCTCGGGCAGCGGTCCACCGGCGGCGCGCTCCAGCAGCTTCTGGACGTGATCGGCATCGCGCCACACCTGCGAACGCCTCCGCGTGGCCGCCACGTCAGGCCGAACGAGCACGGCGACGACCCGGCCGTGCCGGGTGATCGACACCTCGTCGCCTGCCTCCACCCGGTCCAGCTGGGCCGGGAGGGTCCGGCGTGCCTCGCTTGCGCTGATCGAAATCATCGGATGACTGTACGAGAACGTACAACGGCGTACACGAAGCGATGCGGCCGCACTACGCGCGACTCAGGATCCGATGAGCTCCTGACGACCGCTGCGCATGTACCCGACGCTGCCGGTCCGGCTAGAGCAGGGTGACGCCGCGCACGCGATGGCCGATTGCGATCGATTCGCCCGAGATCGCGCAGATCGGCGACGCGAGGAACGTGATGAGGTCGGCGATCTGCTGCGGCGAAGACTGTCCGCCGGACCCGGGCTGCACCTCCGTCGCCGGGTCGGGGCGGACGATCCCGGGGTTCACCGCGTTCACCGCGACACCGGTGCCCGCGAGGGAGTCCGCGAGGTTCTTGGCGATCACGATCGTCGCGGCGTTCCGGACCGAGCCGGTGATGCTGCCGGTCAGCCAGGCGTTCTGTCCGCTGACGGCGACGATGCGGCCGTAGCCGGCGTCCCGCATCGTCGGGATGACGGCGTTCGCGAGCCGGAGGAACACGAGCGCCTTCGCGTCGAACGCGTCGAGCACCTGCGCGGGGTCGCTGCTCCGCGCAGGGTCGAGCGTCTGCGCCGACGGAGCGGCGGTCACCACCAGGGCGTCGATGCGGCCGTGCTCGGCGAGGACCGCTGCCACCCCGGCGCGGACCGACTGGTCGTCGCGCGCGTCGATGACGACGCCCTCGGTGGTGCGCCGCGACGCCACGACGACCGTCGCGGCCTCCTCCCGCAGCTGCGAGACGACTGCGGAGCCGATGAGGCCCTCGCCGCCGACGACGAGGGCGACCCGGCCGCTCAGCTGCAGATCCATGGCCTGCACGCTAATGCGCGTCGCCGGGACGTGCGGTCGCGCTACTGCTGGAGGCGGCGCCGGACCTCCTGCGCCACGGTCTGCAGCGCCGCGGTGAACCGGACCAGCTCCTCCGGGTCCAATCCCGCTGTGGAGGCCGAGATCATGTCGTCGAAGTCGTCGTGGATCTGCGTCATCCGGCGATGCCCCTGCGGCGTCAGCTCGAGGTAGAGGCTGCGCCGGTCATCCGGATGATCCACGCGGTGCAGCAGGCCCGCATCGACCAGTGCACGCGCGATGGCCGTCACCGCGCCCGTCGTCAGCTCGAGGTAGGCGGCGAGGTCCTTCGGGGTGATGCTCACGATGCGAGCGATGTGGAAGAGCGCCCGCAGCTCGGTCGCCGAGAGGTTGGCGTCCTCGGCGATCCGACGCCGATTGGCCTCCAGCGCGCTCACGAACTCCGTCGCTGCGGAGGGGAGGCCGCTCAGGATGTGCGCCTGACGGGCCTCCGTGGTCATCCCAAGATTTTATGGGGCCGATGGAGGATTTCGGCCAGAAAACCTCACGAGGTCGCTGAGTGAGTGAGTAAACTACCCACCGCTGACCCAGGTCAGCTCATCCCATCCACGATCAGCCTCGGAGAACATCCCGTGACCCCTGACATCCTGTCCAACGGGCAGTACAACACCGTCTACAACTTCCTCTCGCTGGTCATCGCCGCCCAGCTCTTCACGGCGCTGTTCATGCTGATCGGACTACCGCGGCTCCTCCCGCGCTACCGGCAGGCGATCACCGTCGCGATCATCGTGTGCGGCATCGCGGCGTACCACTACTTCCGGATCTTCGACTCGTTCAAGGCCGCCTACACCTCGAAGTCGGTCGGTGGCTCCGGCACCTACTCCCAGGCCGTCGGCGAGCAGTTCAACGAGGGCTACCGCTACGTTGACTGGCTGCTGACGGTCCCGCTGCTGCTCGTCGAGCTGATCGCCGTGCTCGCGCTCGCGCGGGCGGTGCAGCGGCGCCTGCTGGTCCGGCTCGTGCCGGCCGCAGCGCTGATGATCGCGCTCGGCTACCCCGGTGAGATCAGCGGTGACAACGGCATCCGCGGCCTGTTCGGCCTGCTGTCGACCATCCCGTTCGCGTACATCCTCTTCGTGCTGTTCGTCCAGCTCGGCCGGTCGCTGCAGAACCAGCCCGAGGGCGTCCGCGGGACGCTTTCGCGGCTGCGGTTCCTGCTGCTGCTGAGCTGGGGCGTCTACCCGATCGCGTACCTGCTGCCGCTGCTGAACATCGGCGGAGCGGACGCCTGGGTCGGCAAGCAGATCGGCTACTCGCTCGCGGACATCGTGGCGAAAGCGATCTACGGCCTGATCATCTACCAGGTCGCCCGCACCAAGTCGTTCGCGGACGACCCCACGTTCGCCGAGATCGAGGGCTCGGAGCACCAGGTCGAGGCGCGGGAGACCATTCGCCGCTGACCGCTCAGCGCGTCGGAAGGGCCTCGCCTGGCGCGGGGCCCTTCCGTCGTCCTCGCCTCTTACGATCGGCTCATGGTCAAGGTCGCGGTCGCGCAGTTCGCTCCGGGTGGGCAGCCGGACGCGAACCTCGGCGAGGTGCAGGCACTCATCGCGGAGGCGGCCGCCCAGGGTGCCGAGCTCGTCGTGCTGCCGGAGTACGCCTCCTACTTCGAGCAGAGGATGGGGCCGGCCTTCGCGGAGCACGCCCAGCCGCTCGATGGAACGTTCACCGAGGGCGTCCGGGAAGCGGCCGCAGCGACCGGGGTGACCGCGGTCTTCGGGCTCGTCGAGACAGCGGAGGGGCAGCGCTTCCGGAACACCGCCGTCGCCGTCTC
>NZ_CAXTHO010000199.1:0-3056 GCF_964244015.1 uncultured Amnibacterium sp.
CGAGCCGGCCGCCGTCGAGGACCAGGTGCGCGACGAGCGCCGAGCAGAAGTCGAGCACTCGCCGGCGGAAGTCCGGGCCTTCCGCCTCCAGCTGCTCGAGCGTCTCGGCCAGACCGTGCCCGGTCTGGACCTTCGCGCCGCGCAGCGCCTTCACGAGCTTGTCCTCGTGGTTGCCCTGCACCATCAGCGCGTGGCCGGCGTCGACCATGCCCATCACGAGCCGCAGCACGCCGGCGACGTCGGGTCCGCGGTCGACGACATCGCCGAGGAACACCGGCCGGCGACCGTCGGGGTGCTCGGCATCGATCGGGCGCCCGTGGTCGTCGCGACGGATCGCGTACCCGAGCCGGTCCAGGAGGGTCTCGAGCTCGGCGAGGCAGCCGTGCACGTCGCCGATGGCGTCGAACGGGCCGGTGTCCCAGGTGCGGTCGTTCAGCAGCGGCTCGCGGACGATCGTCGCCGCGTCGACCTCGTCGACGCCCGAGAGCACGTGGACCCGGCGGAACCCCTCGCGGGCGAGTCCGCGCAGCCCGCGGCGGAGCTGGTCCGACTGGCGCTGTACGACCCGCGCCGCGATCTCCCGATCTGACCTCGCCGCGTTGCGTCGCACGCAGACCGACTCCGGCACGTCGAGCACGACCGCGACGGGCAGCACGTCGTGCGCTTTCGCCAGCCCGATCAGTCGGCGGCGTGACTCCGGCTGCACGCTCGTCGCGTCGATGACGGTCAGCAGGCCCGCGGCGAGCCGTTTCGCCGCCACGTACTGCAGCGCGTCGAACGCGTCCGCAGTCGCCGACTGGTCGGTCTCGTCGCCTGCAACCATGCCGCGGAAGGCGTCGCTCGACAGCGTCTCGTAGGGGCCGAAGTGCTGCCGCGCGAATGCGGACTTCCCCGATCCGGAGACGCCGACGAGCACGACGAGGCACGTCTTCGGAATCGCGAGCGCGGTCATGCGGCCACCTCCCGCTGGAACAGCGCCAGCTGCGTCGGCGGGCCGAACTCGTCGTCCTCCGCGCCCACCGGCCGGAACGACACCCGGTACCCGCGCCGGACAGCGACCGCCTCCGCCCAGGCGCGCAGCTCGGCTCGCGTCCACTCGAACCGGTGATCGGCGTGCCGGCGATCGCCCGCGGCGAGCCCCGGGTACAGCGCGTTGTACTCGGCGTTCGGTGTCGTCAGCACGACGGCGGCGGGATGGGCCGCACCGAACACGGCGTCCTCCAGCGCATCCAGCCGGGAGGGGTCGACGTGCTCGACCACCTCCATCAGCACCATCGCGTCCATCCCCGCGAGCGACGCGTCGCGGTAGACCACCGACCCGTGCCGCAGCACGATCCGCTCGCGTTCGTCGTCCGACGCCTGCGCGAGCCCGAGCGCCGAGCCGGCCCGCTCCAGCGACCGGGCGGACACGTCGATCCCGACGATGCGACGGAACGCCCGATCCCGGGCGAGCCGTACGAGCAGCGCCCCGGATCCGCAGCCCATGTCGACGACGCTCGACGCGCCGATGTCGCGAAGGGCCTGCAGCACCGCGTCCGCCCGCAGCGCCGCGAGCGGCCGGTCGCGCGACTCGGCCTCCTCCGGCTCGACCGTCTGGGCGACCAGCGCCTTCTGATGCAGGAGGTAGCGGCGAGCGATCAGCGCGCGCTCAGGGTGCTCGTCGAGCCAGCCGGAGCCGTTCCGCTCGAGCTTGTCGACCTCGTCGTCGCCGACCCAGTAGTGCTTCGTGTCGTCCAGCGCCGGCAGCAGCACGTACAGCTGCCGCAGCGCGCGGGACAGCGGCATCCGTCCCCGCAGCGTCACCGAGCTGTACCGGGAGGGGCCCCAGGCCGGGAAGGCCGGATCGAGCGCGACCGGGACCTCCTCCACCGCCCACCCGCACGGTTCGAACAGCCGGCGGACGAGGTCGGTCTCGTCACCCCGCGACGAGACGACCGGCACCTGGATCGTCAACGGCAGGTCCGCAGCAGCCGCCTCGGGCAGCGCGTCGCTGCGCCCCGTCGTCGCGGTTCGGAACACGGCGCCGAGCGCGACGGCGAGCATGCTCGACGCGGCATACGGGCGGTCGTTGATGTAGCGGCCGAGCGAGGCGGGGTCGCTGCGGAACCGCGTGCTGCGGACCAGCGCGATCGGATCGACCTCGAGCACCATCGCCGCCGTGCAGCGCTCCGGCGTCGACTCGGGATAGAACACGTGCACGTCTCCGACCGGCGCCGAGAACCGCTGTACGCGGTCCGGGTGCTTGTGCAGCAGATGACCGAGCGCGGACGCCTCGAACCCGGAGGCCGCATCCGGCTCGTACGTCACGGTCACGATCACGTGGGCACCTCCTGGGCAGCCGCCCGAGCCTATGGGGACCGCCGTCGGTGGACGCGCTGACCCTGATCCGACCGAGCGATCCGTCGGTCGAGGGACGCAGCGTCGATCACGGACATCCGCGGCGTGCCGTTGCGGGGAGAGCTGGATCGGACGTCGCGCGCCTCGATTCAGGCGACGCGCACCTGATGCCGAGACTTCGCACGGGTGGGCTCGAATACGTTCTCCGGATGCGGGCCAAAGCGACTCCACTCGCCCTGCTGCTTGCGCAGCTGAAAGACGGAGCTGTGGTTCCGGAGCGCTACAGCAGGCGAACCGTGTACGGCCGATACGAACAGCTGATGATCACCACGGCGGTGGCACTCGTCGCCGTGCTGGGAAGCATGATCCTCTCCGGGATGGCGGCGAAGCGGCCCGACTGACGGTGGCGCGGCGCCGTGCCGCCCTCATCGACTCCCCAGTGCGGGCTCGTACGGTCGACGCATGTCCGATTCCGCACCGTCCCTGATCGACCCGACCGAGCTCTTCGCCCACATCACGCCCGAGAAGCAGTACCTGGAGGGGGCTGGTCTCGACTCCGAGATGAGCAGTCCCGCCGACCTCGGAGCGGACAGCTACACCGGGTCGGGCAAGCTCACCGGGCGTCGCGCGCTGATCACCGGAGGCGACTCGGGCATCGGGGCGGCCGTCGCGATCGCCTACGCGCGGGAGGGGTCCGACGTCGCGATCGTGCACCTGCC
>NZ_CAXTHO010000200.1:0-3034 GCF_964244015.1 uncultured Amnibacterium sp.
TGGTGGATCTGAGGGGACTCGAACCCCTGACCCCCTGCATGCCATGCAGGTGCGCTACCAGCTGCGCCACAGACCCGTGCGCCGCGAAGCGCGGCCCGTCGAGTGTACACGGAAGGGTGCCGACGCCATCGGTCAGCGAGCCGGCTCGGGTTCCCCAGCAGGGGCGCGATCGCGCGGGCCCGGGCAACCTTCTCGGTGAACGTGTTCGTCACGATGGAAAGCGAGCCCGGGTTCAGCATCGCCCTGCCGATCGCGTGCAGGCTCGAGGCGCCGGCGTGCAGGTCCGTGCCGATCGACGGCAGCGCGCGCCCGCGGTGGCCGTACTGGCCGGTGGTGTCGCGGTTCCCGCGGTGACTCCAAGAACCGCGGGATGACCGTTCAGTGCGATCCGGGTTCCGTCGTGAACGCGCTCAGATGCTCGGCGGACCGAGCACAGCGGTCGCGATCGTGCCGAGCGCCGAGTCGGCGGTGGAGGGGTTGAAGGCGCCGGCGAGCACGTCCCGGTAGAGCCTCGACAGCTCCGACGAGGCGGAGTACCCGCTGCCTCCGCCGACGAGGATGGCCTGGTCGACTACGGCTTTCGCCTGCTCCGTGACCCGGACCTTGAGGCCGGCCGCCTTCGCGAACCAGAGTCGGCCGTGATCGGCAGCGGTGTCGACGTCCCGGGCCAGGGAGCGGATCTGCGGATCGAGCGCGTCGTCCAGGAGGGCGGCGGTGGCGACCCGACGGCGGACGTCCGGGTCGTTCGACCGCGGTGCTCCGCCGAGCTTCAGCGACGTGCGGCGCTGCGCGGACTCCGCGGCGAGCTCGACCGCGCGGTGCGCGATCCCGGCGTAGACCGACGCCAGCAGGATCTCGAAGTTCACGAACACCCCGAAGATCAGCGGGTCGGGGTTCGGGCCCGGCGGCAGCCGGCGGACGACGCGGTCCGCGCGCACGACGGCGCCGGAGAGGTGCGTCGTGTCGCTTCTCGTCGCGCGCTGGCCGAGCGTGTCCCAGTCCTCGACGATCTCGATGCCGGGGGCGGTCCGGTCAAGGAAGCCCCACACGATCCGGGGAGCGTCCTCGCTCGTGGAGTCGAGGCCGAACGTGCCGAGCCGCGTCCAGACGGGGGAGAGGGAGGTGAAGGTCTTCGTGCCGGTGTACGCCACCGCGCCGCCGTCCAGCGGCCGCGCCTCCACCGTCGAGCCGAACAGGACGAGGTCGTTGCCCGCCTCGCTCACCCCGAACGCGAACACCTCGCCGGCGGCGGCCTCCTGCAGCACGAAGTCGAGCGACGCGTCGCCCCGGTCGTGCAGCGTCTTCGCCACCGCGGTCCAGACGAGGTGCATGTTCACGGCGAGCGCGGTCGCCGGCGCGGCGGCGGCCAGCCGGGACTGCTCACGGGTCAGCGCTTCGAGCGTCAGGCCCCAGCCCCCGAGCGCCTCCGGCACGAGCGCCGCCAGGTAGCCGGCGTCCTGCAGCTCCGCGAAGTCGTCGGTGGGGAAGGAGCCGTCCCGGTCGTGGAGCGCGGCGCGGCCGGCGATGCGGGACAGCAGCTCGGGCTCGAGCACGCGGGCTGGGGAGGACACGCCGTCACGCTACGCGCGGGGGAGGACAGGGGTGCGCGCGCTGGTCGGTGCGCGCGGGAGGGCCCGCACGGCACTCAGCCGGAGCCCATGTCGCGTCCAGCGCTCCCTCCGTACGCTCCCGGCGTGACCTCCACGACGATGCTCGTCCTCGGCGCCAGCGGCGACCTCACCAAGCGACTGCTGCTGCCCGGCATCGGCAGCCTGATCACCGGAGGAGAGCAGAGCGACGCGGACCTGCTGGACGGCTTGACGATCGTCGGCAGCGGCCGCTCCGAGAAGTCGGCGGACGACTGGCGCTCCACCGTGCAGGAGGCGTTCGACGGCGTCGAGGCGAAGGGCGACCTCGCCGACTCGATCGTGCGGTCCTCCTCCTACGTCACCGCCGATCCGACGACGGAGGACGACTGGCACCGCCTGCTCGACCGCGTCGACGGCGACCTGGTCGTCTACTTCGCGCTGCCGCCGGCCGTGGTCGAGAAGGTCATCACCGTGCTCACGAAGCTCGAGCTGCCCGAGCGGACGGTGCTGGCGCTCGAGAAGCCGTTCGGCGAAAACGCGGAGGACGCGGAGCAGCTGAACCAGCAGCTCGCGCAGCTGGTGCCGGAGGACCGGATCCACCGCGTCGACCACTTCCTCGGTCAGCGCGCCACGCTGGCGATCCTCGCGCTGCGGTTCGACAACCGGCTGCTGGAACCCGTCTGGAACGGCGAGTCGGTCGAGCGCGTCGAGATCGTCTACGACGAGAAGCTCGCTCTGGAGGGGCGTGCCGGCTACTACGACACGACCGGCGCGCTGAAGGACATGCTGCAGTCGCATCTGCTGCAGGTGCTCTCCGTGATCGCGACCGAGCCGCCGGCCGGCGTCGACGCGGACACGCTGCGCACCGCGACGGCCGCGGCGCTGAAGGCGACCGAGGTGTGGTCGCACGGGCCGGTCTTCCCGAACACCGCCGCGCCGTCACGACGGGCGCGCTACACGGCGGGGAAGGTCGACGACGAGACGCTGCCGGCCTACGCCGACGAGGACGGCGTGGATCCGAAGCACGAGACGGAGACCCTCGCGGAGATCGCGCTCGAGGTGCGGACGTCCCGCTGGGCGGGTGTGCCGTTCCTGCTCCGCTCCGGCAAGGCGATCGCCGAGCCGACGGACGCGATCGTGCTGACCCTGCGCCCTGTCCGACACCGGCCCGACGGGCAGACCGGGCAGTCGCAGCCGGAGCGCATCGTGATCGGGTTCAAGCCGCCGCGCGTCTCCATTGACCTGACCGCGGCCGGCGGGTCGATGCCGTTCCGCCTCGAGGCCGGCGATGTCAGCGGCACCCTGCCGAAGAGCGCGGTCACCGAGTACGGCGAGGTCGTCAGGGGCGTGCTGAGCGACGACCCCACGCTGTCCGTGCGCGGCGACGTGGCGGTGCAGTGCTGGAGGATCGTCCAGCCGATCCTCGACGCCTGGCAGCGCGGCGA
>NZ_CAXTHO010000201.1:0-2945 GCF_964244015.1 uncultured Amnibacterium sp.
TTCTCGAGGCGCTTCGCGATGATCTCCTTGATGAGGTCGCCGAGCTTCGCCGCCCGACCGTGGTCAGCCATCGGTCCTCCTTCTCATGAGGTGTTCACGGATCAGGGGATTCGGAGCGCTTCGCGCCACCGAATCCCCTGATCCGTGAACACCGAACGACTAGACGCGGACCTTCTCCTTGGTCTCGGTCGTCTCGATCTCGTCGCCGACCTGGATGTCGTTGAAGCGACCGAGACCGATGCCGGCCTCGAAGTCGGTGCGCACCTCGGTGACATCGTCCTTGAAGCGGCGCAGCGAGTCGATCTGGAGGTTGTCCCCCACCACGACGCCGTTCCGGATGACCCGGGCCCGCGCGTTGCGGGTGATCGTGCCGCTGCGGACGATGACACCGGCGATGTTGCCGACCTTGGACGAGCGGAAGATCTCGCGGATCTCGGCGAGGCCCGACTGGACCTCCTCGAACTCCGGCTTGAGCATCCCCTTCAGTGAGTTCTCCACGTCCTCGAGGGCCGCGTAGATCACGGAGTAGAACCGGACGTCGATGCCCTCGCGCGCTGCACGCTCGCGGGCCTTCGGGTCGGGTCGCACGTTGAAGCCGATGATGATCGCGTTGTCGACCGTCGCCAGGTTCACGTCCGACTCGGTGACCGCGCCGACCCCGCGGTGGATGATCCGCAGCTGCACGGAGTCGTCCACCTCGATCTTCAGCAGCGACTCCTCCAGCGCCTCCACGGCACCGGACACGTCGCCCTTGATGATCAGGTTCAGCGAATCGACCTTGCCGGCCTCGATCTGACCCATGAAGTCCTCGAGCGAGATGCGCTTGCGGGCCTTCGCCAGCTGCGCGTTCCGCTCGGCGGCTTCGCGCTTCTCCGCGACCTGACGGGCCGTGCGGTCCTCCTCGGTGACGAGGAAGGTGTCGCCGGCACGCGGCACCGAGGAGAGTCCCTGCACCTGGACGGCCCGGGCCGGGTACGCCTCGGCGATGGCGACGCCGTTCTCGTCGCTCATCGCACGGACGCGGCCGTAGGCCGTGCCCGCCACGATCGAGTCGCCGACGCGCAGCGTCCCGGACTGGATGAGCACCGTCGCGACCGCACCGCGGCCCTTGTCGAGCCGCGCCTCGATCGCCACGCCGCGCGCATCCCGGTTCGGGTTGGAACGCAGGTCGAGCCCGGCGTCGGCGGTCAGCAGGACCGCCTCCATCAGCTCGTCGATGCCGGTGCCGTTGCGGGCCGACACGTCGACGAACAGGGTGTCCCCGCCGTACTCCTCCGCGACCAGGCCGAACTCGGTGAGCTGCTGCCGGACCTTCGCCGGGTTCGCGTCCTCCCGGTCGACCTTGTTCACCGCGACGACGATCGGCACGCCGGCGGCCTGGGCGTGGTTCAGCGCCTCGATCGTCTGCGGCATGACGCCGTCGTCGGCGGCGACCACGAGGATCGCGAGGTCCGTCACCTGCGCACCGCGGGCACGCATGGCGGTGAACGCCTCGTGACCCGGGGTGTCGATGAAGGTGATGGCCCGCTCGAAGCCCTCGTGCTCCTTCCACACCTGGTACGCACCGATGTGCTGGGTGATGCCGCCGGCCTCGCCGGCCACCACATTGGCGTTCCGGATGGAATCGAGCAGCTTCGTCTTGCCGTGGTCGACGTGACCCATGACGGTGACGACCGGGGGCCGGATCTCCAGGTCCTCGTCGTCCTCGTCGTACTCGAACTCGATGTCGAAGCCGTCGAGCAGCTCGCGGTCCTCCTCCTCCGGAGAGACCATCTGGATCTTGTAGCCCAGCTCGTCGCCGAGCACCTGGAACGTCGCCTCGTCCAGCGACTCCGTGGCCGTGGCCATCTCACCGAGGTGGAACAGCACTGTGACGAGGTTGCCGGGGCTCGCGTCGATCTTGTCGGCGAAGTCGGTGATGGAGGCGCCGCGCCGGAGGCGGACGATCGCGTTGCCGTCGCCGCGGGGGACGCTGACGCCGCCGAGGCTCGGGGCGGACCGCATCTCGAACTCGGCGCGCTTCGTCCGCTTCGACTTGCGCTGGCGGGACTTCCCGCCGCCCTTGCCGAACGCGCCTGCGGTGCCGCCACCGGGGCCACGGCCTCGGCCGCCGCCGCCGGGGCGGGGACCGCTGAAGCCGCCTGCGGGACGCTGGAAGCCGCCGCCGGCACCGGGGGCGCCGCCGGGACGACCCGCACCGCCGCCGGCGCCGCCGGGACGCTGGAAGCTCGGCCGCGCGCCGAAGCCCGCGGGACGCGGCGCACCCATGCCGGGACCGCCGGGACGGGGACCGCCGGGGCGAGGCGCACCGGGACGGGGAGCACCGGGGCGAGGAGCACCCGGACGCGGGATACCACCGGTGGCGCCGCCGCCGGTCGACCCGGCGGCCGGGCCACCGGGACGCATGCCCTGGTTCGACGCGAACGGGTTGTTGCCCGGACGCGGCGCGGAGGGACGGCCCATGCCCTGGCTGGAGGCGAACGGGTTGTTGCCGGGACGGGACTGGCCGGGGCGCGGGGCGCCGCCCGGTCGCGGGATCGAGCCCGCACCGGGGGCTGCGGAAGCGGGGCGGGGCGCACCGGGGCGCTCCTGCACCGGGTGCTCGACATCGCCTGCGGTCGACGCGGCGGGCCGCTCGACGACGGGCTGCTGAGGTGCAGGCGCCGCAGGTGCGGCCTGCTGAGCCGGACGCTCTGCGACGGGTGCTGCGGCAGGCGTCTCCGCCGGCGCTGCGGCCGGACGCGGCGCAGGGGCGGGGGCGGCGGGGCGCGCCTGCCCGGCCGGCGACGGACGCCCGGCCATCGGCGCACCGGGGCGCGGGCCGGCTGGTCCGCCGGCGGTCGCGATGCCGTCGGCCGCGAGCTTGGCCCTGAGCTTGCGCACGACCGGTGGCTCGACGGAGGACGACGGGCCCTTGACGAACTCGCCCATCTCCTTGAGCTTCG
>NZ_CAXTHO010000202.1:0-2678 GCF_964244015.1 uncultured Amnibacterium sp.
GCCAGCACGTACTCGACGCCCTTGCGGTCCTCGAGCGTGAAGATGTCGTCGCCGTAGTCGTCGTAGCGGCCGGTGACCTTGTACGGCTCGACGGGCAGCAGCGCGGGGAAATGGACCTCCTGCGCACCGGCGGCGTCCATCTCCGACCGGATGATCGCCTCGACCTTCGCCTTGACGCGGAGTCCGAGCGGCAGCCACGCGAACCCGCCGGGCGCGACGCGCCGGATGTAGCCGGCGCGGACGAGCAGCTTGTGGTTGCGGAACTCGGCGTCGGCCGGGTCCTCACGCAGGGTACGGAGGAACAACCGGCTCATGCGCGTGACCACGGTCCAGCAGCCTACCGAGCCGAGAATCCGCGGCGGACGTGCCGCGGCCCCGGTCGGGGCGGGCGATCGGGGCCGGGCGAAGCGGGCGTTCGGGCCGCGCTGGAGCCCCAGGCTAAGACGGAGGCGAGGTGCCCGGGGCACGCGCGAGCGCCCCAGTTCGGGGGCCGCGAGCGACCGCCGACCATCGCGCGCTATTCCGATCAGTGCCCGAAGCCGTACAGCGCCGACGCCTGCGCGGGACTCAGCGCGACGGTCCAGATCGCGGTCTCGTCGAGGCTTCCGGAGAAAGCGCCGCCCGGACCCGCCGCGGAGTCGGCGGCGGCGTCCGTCCAACCGTCCGGGGCCGCCGCGTCGAGCGTGTCGTAGCCGAGACGCCAGTAGCCGTTGTAGGCCCCGATCTGGCCCGCGGGGTCGGGATCGCAGGCGATCGCCGGCTGCCCGTCGAGGTAGAGGTGCATGCCGGCCCCGTCCGCGTAGGTCGCGACCGCGTGGTGCCATGCCCCGTCGTCGACGGCCCCGCTGCTGCTGCACAGACGCGGGAAACCCGAGGTGCGCACGCCGAAGACGAGCCGCCCGGCCGTGTCGACGTACAGGTGCCGGTCGTAGTAGAGGGAGGCGGACGGCGAGGCCGGCTCCGACCCGAAGCCGATGATCCTGCCGCGGGGCGATCGGGTCCGGAACCAGGTGGCGATCGTGAAGGTCGTGGGCGACAGGACCGTCGGACCGGCGGTGAGGAAGCCGGCGTCCGTCCCGTCGACGGTGAGCGAGTCGCTCGCACCGGGAGCGCAGGTGCCGGCGGCGTGCGCGGCCCCGGCGTGGAACACGCCCTCGTGTCCTAAACCGGAGCTGTCCGGCTCCGTGGAGGCGGGCGACCGGTACTGGTACTCGTAGTAGGCCCACGGCGTCGGCAGCGCCGCCGGGAGGCTCCGGGAGGCGCAGGCGAACCCGGTCGCCGTCGCGAACTGCTCGGCGCCGGTGCTCGTGGTGTCCGTGAACGCGGCCCGCGCGCTCGGCGCGGCGGCGCCCGCGGTCACGACGACGGCGGCCACGAGCAGCAGCGGCCCGGTGGAGCGGAGGCGCCGAACCCGCCGGGCCATCGCCGTCACCTGGTGCCCGCGGACGCCTCCCGGTCGCGGCGCCCCCGGCTCCGGCACCTCGAGCCGCGCGAGCGCGAGGAGCACCGCCGTCGCCGCGATGCCAGCGGCGAGCGGACCGTACTGCCCGGTGCGGAGCCAGAGGATCGGCAGTCCCGCGGCCGGGACCCGGAGGAATCCGACGGAGTGGAGATGGTCCGGCGTGATCCGCGCGGCGTCGTTGCTCCCGTTGGCGTCACCGCGGAGGACGAGATCCCCGGCCGGATCGATCGCGACGAGCCGGTGCAGCCGCATCCGCCCCGCCCAGTCCGGGTCGTCGACCAGCACCACCGTGCCGATGCGCGCCTCCCGCGCGGTGATCGACCGGCTGATCACGACGTCGCCCGCGCGGATCCGCGGCGCCATCGAGTCGGACATGACGACCGTGGAGGTGAAGCCCAGGGCGACGGGGAGCAGCGACCAGAACGCGAAGCCGAGGGCGACCGCGAGGATCAGCCGCGCGGCGAGCGCGGCCAGCAGGATCAGCCAGGCCGCGGCGGCGGACTCGGACGCATCGGGCGACGACCGCAGCGGCGGACCCGGGCTCGTCCCGGTCAGCTGCTCTGGGCTTCCCATGTGAAGCCGATGGTCGAGGTGCCCCCCTCCGCCGTGTTCGGCGTCGAGCTGGACAGCGTGTACGCGAACCGGAACACCCGGGTCTCGGAGCCGGAGCCGCTCGGCGCCCACGCGGCGGACCCGGGCAGCCCGTGGCCGTAGTCCGTGGCCGACGCCGCGAACGCGGCGAGGGTGCCCGAGTAGACCACCGAGTTGCTCGGCGCCGGGCTGAAGCCCGTGCACCCTCCGGCGAACGAGCCGCCGGTGCCCTGCGTCACGTCGATGGTGAGGTAGTCCGAGAGGGCCCGGGTCGTGGCGTGCCCCGTGCCGTAGAGCTCCACCCTGGAGGGCACCGTCCCGCTCGACGTCACCGCGATGCAGCGCTCGCCGGTGTCGCCGGGTTTCAACCCGGACGCGGCGAACATCGCCGTCCCGCTGTCGTCGTCGCCGAGGGTCACCTGGCCTGCCGCCCAGCTGTTGCCCGAATCGACCGTCGACGCGCTGAAGGCGGAGTAGGACGACGTCGTCACGAGCGCTCCCGTGATGATGAGCGTCGTCGGGATCAGGATCAGGGTCAGCACCCTGCCGAGTCGACGGGAGGGAACTCGCATGCGCACCGCCTACCGATTCGTGGACTCGATCGGATTCCGACGGGCAGGCGCCG
>NZ_CAXTHO010000203.1:0-2668 GCF_964244015.1 uncultured Amnibacterium sp.
AACCAGACGAGGTCCGCGGTCGCGCCGAGGGCGCCGAGCGCGACCGCGGCGTTCCCGGAGGCGGTGATGTGCTCGTTCGTGAACGCGGTGCGATCGGCGAGCAGCAGGACCCGGGTGCCGTCGTGGGTGCCGGAGATGAGCTGGCCGGCGCCGGAGGCGTCCCGGAAGCAGATCGTCGCGGACGACGATCGCAGGCTCAGGTCGACGCCCGCCAGCGACATCGCACCGGCGCGGCGGCCGAGTGCGAGATCGCAGCCCGCCGGCGCGGTCGCCCCGGTCGGGTTCCCCGCCGCGGTCGTGCTGGGCAGCAGCGCGTCGAGCGCGGCGCGGTCGGGCGAGAGCACGACGATGCGGGTGCGCCCCGCCAGCAGCTTCGTCCAGCTGTCCGCGGTGATCGTGGCCTCCGCATCGTCGACCAGCAGGGTGCCGGAGGTGGAGGCTGCGGCGGCGACCGTGGTGGTGTCCGTGACGCGGACGCCCTGCTGCTCGAGCACCGAGCGGAGCGCCTTGCCTCCCAACGGACCCGGGTTCGCGGCATCGAACGTGCCGCCCGCGCTCGTGGTCGAGTTCACGACGGCGCCGCCGATCGCGATGATGACGACGACGACCGCTGCGACGACCCAGAAGCGGGCCCGGCGCAGCGCCCTGCCGACGGTCGGGGTGACGGCCTCCTGCGCGGCGACCGCGGTCACGCGGGCTCCAGGGTCTGCGGCCGCGCGGCTGCGAGCCGGTCGTCGAGCGCGAACACGGACAGGGCGTCCTGCCGCACCGCTTGCTCGTCGGCGTACCGCACGCCGTCGAACAGCTCGGCGGCGGATTGCAGATCGCCGTGCTCGGCCGGGAAGGTGCGGGCCGCAGCGGCGGCGAACGCCGAGGCGGTGGTGCCGGGGAACACGGCGACGAGCGTGCGCTCGTCGAGCCCACGGGCGAGCGCCCGGAACCGCTCGAGCACGGCCAGCGACCAGTCGCCCGCCGCCATCGCGGCCTCTGCGGCGCGGCGCATCTCGCCCGCCGACCGCCGGTCGTCGGCGCCGAACAGGGCGCCGACGCTGCTCCTCCGGTTCCGGCGCGGCACGCCGAACAGCAGCAGCGCGACCACGAGCACGGCGACGACGACGCCGAGCGCGATCGCAAGGGCGACGGGCGGCGTGTTCGAGCCGCGCACGTCGAACAGGCCCGAGAACCAGGTGACGAACGCCTCCGCGGCGCGGTCGATCGGTGACGGCTGCGCCGAGGCGTACGCGGGTTTCGCCAGTTCGTCGAGCAGCCATCCACGGGCGGTGTCCGCGTCGGGCTGCACCGGCACGGCGGCCGGCAGCCCTTCGAGAGCCGCAGGCGGGACCGCGATCATCCGACGTGCTCGTAGGGGTCGCCGCCACCCTGCTCGACCCAGCGCTGCAGGTCGAGGTCGAGCCCCTCCGTGCGCATCCGGCGGTCGAGGTAGATGAGCACGAGCGCGGAGACGGTGGCGATCTGCCCGATGCCCGAGACGATCACGGCGACGACCAGCGCCGGCGAGCTGCCCGCGAGCCCGGTGAGGAGCTGGCTCGTCACGTCGCTGCCGGCGTTCGGGAACAGCAGCCCGGTGACCGCCCCACCCAGGATGGTGAACGGCAGCGACACGATCTGGCCCGCGACCGACACCATGGTCGTCACGAGTGCGACCAGGCCGAGGGTGCGCCAGAACGCACGGCGCGTGATCCGCCAGGACCGCGCGATGGAGGCGAAGACGGTGCCGCGCTCCAGCACGATGATCGACGGCGCGAACGCGAACTTGATGGTGAAGAAGAAGTAGACGACGAGCAGCGCGACCGCGACCGGGATCGCCGCGAGCACGGCGTAGACGACCCCGATGTCGTCGGCGACGCTGGAGAACGCGACGAGCAGCCCGACCACGGTCGCCGCGAGGACCAGGACGAGCACCAGCATGATCACCGTGAGGATCGCGGAGAAGCCGATGAGCGGCCAGAAGCGGCGCGCCGCCGCGCGCAGCGCCTCGCCGGCCGTCGGCCGCTTGCCGAGCACGCCGTCCGCGACGACGCGGGTGATCAGACCCTGCAGCAGCGCGGTGGCGACGACCGTGACCACCAGCACGGCCAGGAACGCGGCACCGCCGATGGCCACGCCTCCCGCGGCGATGGCGGCTTGATCCGCCTCATTCGTCGCGCGCTGAACGCGGTCGAAGGTGCTGAGCCCGATGCCGTAGGTGAGCCCGACGGTCAACGCGTTCTGCACCACCGAGACGATCAGCGCCGGCACGATCGTCGCGCGCGGGTTGTAGCGGATCGACTGGAAGGCGCCACCGAGCAGCTGGCCGAAGGACAGCGGGTGGAGGGGGATCAGCCCTGGCTTCGGCGGTGGCGCATACGCCTGCGGGAGGATCGGAGCCGGCACCTGGGATGGCTGCGCGGCGCCCGGGATCCGCTCGCCGTACCGGGGCGGGTCCGCGTCGGGTCGCGGTCCGCCGCCGGGCGAGGTCCAGTCGCCGCCCTGATCAGCCATGGCGTCATCGTTCCATGGCGGTGCGACGTTGGTCTGCGTCCCGCGCGGATCGGCCTCCACGCCGCCCCGCCCGCCGCCTCCTCAGCACCGAGCCCCGCGCTACGGAGCGCCGCGCGGGTCACGGGTCGATTACGCTGACGGGACCCGGTTCTCGCCCGTCGACGTC
>NZ_CAXTHO010000204.1:0-2663 GCF_964244015.1 uncultured Amnibacterium sp.
CGCTCGACGCGCTCTTCGCCGACGGGCCGTGGACGCTGCGCGGCGACGCCGGCGGGCTGCTGATCGGGCACGACGCGATCGCTGCGTTCCGGCGTGGGCGCGGCGGCGCGCCGAAGCGCAGGGTCGCCGCCGTGCACGTGCGGGTGCTCGACCGGGACACCGCGGCGGTGGTCGCCGAGCTGGTGCCCGGCACGGGTGGGCGGGGGCAGCAGACGCAGGTGTGGCGGCGCGGCGCGGCCGGCTGGCAGGTGCTCGTGGCCCATGTCGCGACCCCCGCGCCCGCACTCGATGCGCGGATCTGGCGCGAGGCCGGCACGCCGCTCGTCCCGGGTGCGGGCGCCGGGCCGCTCGCCGGCCGGCGGGTCGCCGTGAAGGACCTGTTCGCCGTCGCCGGGTACCGGATCGGTGCGGGCGTGCCTGCGTACCTCGTCGGCGCGAGGGTTGAGCCGGCCACGGCGCCGGCCGTCCAGGCGCTCCTCGCCGCCGGCGCCGACGTCGTGGGCATCGCCAGGACCGACGAGTTCGCGTACTCCATCGCCGGCGCGAACCCCCACTACGGCACCCCGCCGAACGGCCGGGTCCCCGGCGCGCTGCCCGGCGGCTCGTCGAACGGCCCCGCCTCCGCGGTCGCGGTCGGCCAGGCGGACATCGGTCTCGCGACGGACACCGGCGGATCGATCCGCGTGCCCGCCTCCTACCAGGGGCTCTGGGGGCTGCGGACGACCCACGACCGCATCCCGCGTGAGGGACTGCTGCCACTGGCCCCGAGCTTCGACACGGTCGGCTGGCTGACCCGGGACCGTGCGGTGCTCGCGGCCTGCTCCCGCGTCTCCTCCGCCGGCCGCCCGGCCGTGCCGGCGCCCGAGCGGTTCGTCGTCGCACCCGGCCTGCTCGACGGGCTGGACGCGGCCGTCCGCACGGCGTTCACCGACTGGGCTCGGTCACAGGTGGTGGCGGAGGAGGTCGACCTCGGCGATGTCTCAGCCGCGCAGGAGGCGTTCCGCGTCGTGCAGGCGTTCGAGGCGTGGGAGGCGAACGGCCCGTGGCTGACCGCGCATCCGGATGCGGTCTTAGGGGCAGTCGCGAGCCGCTTCCGCGCCGCCGCCGCGATCACGGCCGACGAGGCGGCCGGAGCGCGTGCGGAGCTGGCGGCGCACCGCGACCGGTTCGAGCGCCAGCTGCAGGGGGCGATCCTGCTCCTCCCCTCCGCCGCGTCGCCGGCGCCCCAGGCGACCGCTGACTCCGCGACGGTGGATGCCGTGCGCGCGCAGACCCTGCGCATGACGTGCGTGGCCGGGATCCTCGGCGCCCCTGCGCTGTCCGCACCGCTGCTGGAGATCGGCGGCGCACCGCTCGGCGTGTGCCTGGTCGGGCCGCGCGACAGCGACGACGCCCTGATCCACCGCGCGGCGTCGCTCGTCGGCGAGGAGCAGCGTCCGGGCGTCGGAGGGGCGTGACCGGCACCCGGACGGCCCGCGTTCAGGGCAGCGGCAGCGCCTCCAGCGTCGAGTGCGCGCCGACCGCCCACAGCGACCGGAGCGTCGCGAGGTAGGGCTCGGTGAACCGCGGCTCGTCGGCCAGGGCGCCGAACAGCCGGCGGTCCCGGACGAAGGCGAGCTCGTCGTCGTGCTGCGTCAGCGCGGTCGCGTGCAGCTCGTCGGCGAGCCGGTCGACGATCGTGATCGGATTCCCCTGCTCGTCGACGCCCTCGTCGTACCGGGCCCAGCTCGCGCAGATCGCCGCGGACAGGGCGACCTCGCCGCCGTGGTCGAGGTTCGCCCGGATCACCGGGACGAGCCACTTCGGGATGCGGTCGCTCGACTCCGCGCACAGCCGGGCCAGGGTGTCCCGCACCTCCGGATTGCCGAACCGCTCGATCAGCGTCGCCCTGTAGTCGGCGAGATCGATGCCGGGCACCGGCTTCAGCGTCGGCGTGGCCTCCTGCTCCATGTACGCGGTGAGGAGCCGCCGGATCGCCGGGTCGCCGGTGGCCTCGTGCGCGTAGGTGTGGCCGGACAGCACCCCGAAGTAGCACATGGCCTGGTGGCTGATGTTGAGCAGCCTCAGCTTCATCAGCTCGTACGGCTCGACGTCGTCGACGAGCTGCACATCCGCATCCTCGTACGGCGGGCGGCCGCCGTCGCCGAAGTGGTCCTCGAGCACCCACTGGAAGAACGGCTCCGTGACGACGGGCCACGCGTCCAGGGTCCCGAATCGGTCGGCGACCTCCTGCCGGTCTGCGTCCGCGGTCACCGGGGTGATGCGGTCGACCATCGAGTTCGGGAAGCGCACGTGCTCGGTCATCCAGTCCGCGAAGCCGGGGTCCGCGAGGCGGGCGAACGCGGTGAACATCGTCTGCGCGATGTGCCCGTTGCCCTGGATGTTGTCGCACGACATCACCGTGAAGGGGGGGATGCCGCGTTCGCGTCGCCGCTGCAGCGCGGCGAAGACGAAGCCGAACGTCGTCGTCGGCGCCGCCGGGTTCGCGAGGTCGTGCTGCACCCCCGGGTTGTCCGCCTGGAACTCGCCGGTCACCTGGTCGAAGTTGTAGCCGCCCTCCGTGACGGTGAGGGAGACGATGCGCACCTCCGGCGACGCCATCCGCTCGACGACCGCCTCCGGGTCGTCGGGCGCGAACAGGTAGTCGACGATGCTGCCGATCA
>NZ_CAXTHO010000205.1:0-2628 GCF_964244015.1 uncultured Amnibacterium sp.
CCGCTCGGCTCGCCGGGCATCCGAGACCGCGGCGTGCTCACGGCACGCACACGGGTGTCGTGCGTATAGTTTATACACCGACCACGGGAGAAACCATGACGACATCGGATGCCCCGGCCGCACGGGCCGGCGAGATCGCACTGCCCGAGCTGTCCGAGGCGCTCGCGGCGCACCTGATCGAGCTGTTCCGCGCGTTCTGCGCTCGTCGGCAGCTCGCGCTGGCCATCGCGGTCGTCGACCGCGGCGGTAACCCGGTCGCCACCTCACGGAGCGACGGATCCCAGCTCGGCGCGTACTCGCTGGCGCTCGACAAGGCCTACACGGCGGTCGCGTTCGGCGCCGCCACCAGCCGCTGGTCCGCGTCGTCCGCACCGGCCGGTGGGGACTGGGGCCTCGCCGGATCGCTGGGCGGGCGCGCGAGCGTGATCGCGGGCGGCGTCGTGCTGATCCAGGACGGTCGGCTGCTCGGCGGTCTCGGCGTCTCCGGCACCGCGAGCACGGTCGACGAGGAATGCGCGCTGACCGTGGCCCGCGAGGCGGGTCTCGAGACCCGATGACGACCTCGCTCGTGCTCGGCGGAGCGACCGGCATCGGCGCCGCCGCCGTCCGGGCGTTCCGGGCCCGCGGCGACACGGTGGTGCTCGCCGACCGTGATGCCGACCGCGGCGCGCGCCTCGCGGCCGAGGACGCCTCGGGCGGGATCCGGTTCGCGGCGGTGGACCTGCTGGACCCCGCGTCGCCACGGCGCGCGGTCGAGGCGGCCGAGGAGGCGGGCGACGGGGTGATCGACGCCGTCTTCTACAACGCGGGTGTGCTCGAGGCGCACCCGCTCGCGGAATGGCCCGTGGCCGCGTGGGACCGCGCGGTCGCCGTGAACCTGCGCGGCCCGTTCCTCACCGCGCAGGCCGCAGCGGCGCCGCTGGCCCGCGCCGCCCACGGCCGCTTCCTCGTCACCTCCTCCACCGGCGCCCTCCGCGGGCACGCCGGGATGCCCGCTTACCACGCCACGAAGGCGGGCCTGCTCGGGCTGATCCGGGCCCTGGCCGACGAGTGGGGCCCGACCGGCGTGACCGCGAACGCCGTGCTGCCGGGCTGGATCGACACCGAGTTCAACCGCGGCTTCTGGGATCACCAGTCGGACCCCGCCGAAGCGATGGAGCGGCTCGTGGCCGGCATCCCGCTCGGTCGCCAGGGCGCCCCCGACGACGTCGTCGGCGCCATCCTCTTCCTCACCTCGCCCGAATCCGCCTACATCACGGGACAGGCGCTGGTCGTCGACGGCGGCTACACCGCCGTCTGACCGACCCGTCACCGCCCGAGGAGAAACCATGCCCTTCCGTCTCGTCCTGCCACCGACCGACCGGTCGCCGGCCACCCTGCCGGCGGTCGAAGACGGCGATCCGCTCGAATTCCACCGGCGCCTGCCCGGCTACGCCCCGACGCAGCTGCTGCGCGTGCCCGAGCTGGCGAAGAGGCTGGGCGTCGCCGACGTGCTCGTCAAGGACGAGGCGAGTCGGCTGGGCCTGCCGGCCTTCAAGATGCTCGGTGCCTCGTGGGCCACGTCCCGCGCCATTCGCCGCGAGTGGACGGGCGAGGAGGTACCGCTCGACGTCGCCGCGCAGCGCGACGCCCTCCAGGGCAGCGGCCGGCGCCTCGCCGCGGCGACCGACGGCAACCACGGGCGCGGCGTCGCGCGCATGGCGGCGCTCCTCGGATTGCGCTGCTCGATCTTCGTACCGGCCGGCACCGCGCGGTCGCGGATCGAGGACATCGAGGGCGAGGGCGCCCAGGTCACCGTCGTCGACGGGTCCTACGACGACGCGATCCTGCGGTCCGCGGAGGAGGTCGGACCCGACACGCTCGTCGTGTCCGACACGTCGTGGCCCGGCTACACCCGGACGCCGACCGACGTGATCAACGGGTACTCCACGATCTTCCGCGAGATCGACGAGACCCTCGACCGGCACGGCATGGGCGGCCCGTCGCACGCGTTCTTCCAGTCCGGGGTCGGCTCGTTCGCCGCCGCCGGTCTCGGGCACTACCGCACGACGAGCGTGCACCGGCCGTTCGGCGTCATCGTCGAGCCGACCCGGGCGAACTGCCTGATGCGGTCGGCGGAGGCGGGGCAGATGTCGGAGGCTCCCGGACCGCACCAGTCGACGATGGCCGGACTGAACTGCGGACTGCCGTCCATGCTCGCCTGGCCGGTCGTGTACGGCTGGGCGGACGGGTACCTGTCGGTCGACGACGACCTCGCGAACGAGGCCATGCGCCTCCTCGCCGGGGTCGGACTGGTCGCCGGCGAATCCGGTGCGGCGTCCCTGGCCGCCCTGCTGGCGATCGCCGACTCGGAGGCGGATCGCGCCCGGCTCGACCTGGACCGCGACTCGGTCCTGCTGCTCGTGAACACGGAGGGCGCGACGGACCCCGTGAACTACGCGGCGCAGGTCGGCGAGACCCCTGCCACGACCGCCGGCGAGCGCGAGGCCCGACGCGCCCGCACCGGGACACTGGTCCTGGCGTGACGGCCGGTCTGCTCGACGGCGCACTGCCGACGGGCGTCGCCCGGCGCCTCTTCGTGCTGCAGCTCGGCGCGGAACGCGTCGACCGGTCGCTGTCGGTCGCGGC
>NZ_CAXTHO010000206.1:0-2490 GCF_964244015.1 uncultured Amnibacterium sp.
TCGGCCAGCGCCTCCGCCAGCACGCCGCACACCTTCCGGCCGCCGATCAGCACATCGTTCGGCCACTTCGCCCGTGCGGCGACACCGAGGCCGGCGAGCGCCTCCGCCATCGCGGCCCCGGCGGCGAGGGAGAGCCAGCTCAGCCGTTCGCGCGGCACCAGGGGCCGCAGGAGGATTGAGATCGCCAGGGAGTCGCCCGCCGGAGCGCTCCACGACCGCCCGAGCCGGCCGCGCCCGGCGGTCTGGTGATCCGTCACGAGCACCGCGGGGGCCGGCCAGCGGTCCGGGTCCGCGGTGACGAGCCGGACCAGCTCCGCGTTCGTCGACCCGATCTCGTCGAGCACCTCGAGCCGGGCGACGAGGGCGGACGACCGCGGCAGCTCCATCCGGGCAGCGTACGCAGACGGTTTAGGCTCGGGCACCGTGTCGGACTCCTCCGGGCCCACGATCACGAAGGTGACGACGGCCGAACGCCTCGCTGATCTGAAGGACCGCTACCACGAGGCGGTGACCGCCAGCGGCGAGGCGGCGACCCGGAAGCAGCACGCCAAGGGCAAGAAGACCGCCAGGGAGCGCATCGAGCAGCTGCTCGACCACGGCACGTTCGTCGAGCTCGACGAGTTCGTGCGGCACCGCACCACCGCCTTCGGCATGGACGCCAAACGCCCGTACGGCGACGCGGTCGTCACCGGCATCGGCGAGATCCACGGCCGCCAGGTCGCCGTGTACAGCCAGGACTTCACGATCTTCGGCGGCTCCCTCGGCGAGGTCGCCGGCGAGAAGATCCTGAAGGTGATGGCGCACGCGCTGAAGACGGGCGTACCGATCATCGGCATCCTCGACTCGGGCGGCGCGCGGATCCAGGAGGGGGTCGTCGCGCTCGGCAAGTACGGCGAGATCTTCCGGCAGAACACCGCCGCCTCCGGCGTGATCCCGCAGATCTCGATCGTGATGGGCCCGGCCGCCGGCGGCGCCGTCTACTCCCCGGCGCTCACCGACTTCGTGATCATGGTCGACAAGACCAGCCAGATGTTCGTGACCGGACCCGACGTGATCAAGACCGTCACCGGCGAGGACGTGGCGATGGAGGAGCTGGGCGGCGCGCTGACCCACAACACCCGCAGCGGCGTCGCGCACTACCTCGCCTCCGACGAGGACGACGCCCTCGACTACGCGCGCACGCTGGTCGGCTTCCTGCCCGACAACAACATGGCGGACGCGCCCGTCTACGCCTCCACCGCCGCGATCGAGATCACGGACACCGACCGGCGGCTGAACACGCTGATCCCGGACAGCGCGAACCAGCCGTACGACGTGCACGAGGTGATCGAGACGATCGTCGACGACGCCGACTTCCTCGAGACCCAGCCGCTGTTCGCGCCGAACATCGTGGTGGGCTTCGGCCGCATCGAGGGCCGCTCGGTCGGCATCGTCGCGAACCAGCCCTCCGCGATGGCGGGCACGCTGAACATCGACGCCGGCGAGAAGGCATCCCGCTTCGTGCGGTTCTGCGACGCGTTCGGGATCCCGATCCTGACGCTCGTCGACGTGCCCGGCTACCTGCCCGGCACAGACCAGGAGTGGACGGGCGTGATCCGGCGCGGCGCCAAGCTGCTCTACGCGTACGCGGAGGCGACCGTGCCGCTCGTCACGATCATCACCCGCAAGGCGTACGGCGGCGCCTACATCGTCATGGGCTCGAAGCAGCTCGGCGCGGACCTCAACTACGCGTGGCCGACCGCGGAGATCGCCGTCATGGGCGGCCAGGGCGCCGTCAACATCCTGTATCGCGGCGAGATCCGGGAGGCGGAGGCGGCCGGCGAGGACGTCGACGCCGTTCGCACGCGGCTGGCGAACGAGTACACCTACAACGTCGCGAGCCCCTTCCTCGCCGCCGAGCGCGGCGAGCTCGACGGCGTCATCGAGCCGGCGTCGACCCGCGTCACGGTGATCAAGGCGCTGCGGGCGCTGCGCGGCAAGCGTGCGTCGCTGCCGCCGAAGAAGCACGGGAACATCCCCCTGTGACGCAGCGGGTGCCCGCGGAGGACCTGCCGATCCGGATCATCAGCGGCTCCCCCACCGACGAGGAGACCGCCGCGATCGCCGCGCTCTTCAGCAGGTTGCTGATCGAGCAGGCGGTGTCCTCGACGCCGCTGCAGGAGGATGCCGCCGGCTCCGACCAGGTCCGGACCCGGCGAGCGCTCCGCGTCGCATGGCCCGCGCGGACGGGCTGGCGGGACCGCTGATCAGAGGCGTGTTCCGCCTGAAGGACAGATCGGTCCGATTTTGTACCCCGAAAGTCCCCCTTTCAGCGGACTGTGCATCCGCTGGGAATCGTGCAGACTCGTCTCACCAAGCGCTGCCGACCCATGGTGGCGTTCGCGGGCCAAGGCCGAGTCGGGTAACTCGTCCGTCCGCAGGCAGGTGGGACGTGTGGGGATGTCCTGCCGAACGGGGTGCACAGGGGCCGGTCTGGGGAGACCGGCCCCT
>NZ_CAXTHO010000207.1:0-2487 GCF_964244015.1 uncultured Amnibacterium sp.
CGACTCATGGTCATCAACCACCGCCACCCGCACCACATCAACCGCGCTCTCAGGCTTGGTCATCGTCACGATTCAGGGCTCCTTCGGGTGGTGGACGGCGCGAGTGTACGAGCGGGTCCGGTCGAGGCTCGGGCGCACACTCCGGGGGCGGTCGGCCCCAGAACGGGGCGTCGGCATCACGCGGTCACCGGTCGGTCGAGCTCGAGCCAGAGGTCGACCTGCTCGTCCTCCTCGAGACCGAGCGCGGAGGCGACCGGATCGCTGGACATCGCCACGACGGTGATCGCCTTGTCGGAGTCGCGGGGTGCGGTCCGGATGATGATGCGCTCCGAGTGCAGGTCGGCGATCGCCGCCACGACCGTGGCGAGCATCGCCGAGAGTGCGTCCTCGTCGATGTCGTCGATGCCGCCGTCGTCGTTCACCTGCACGAGCGCGCCACGGCGACGGTGCGCGATCACCTGGTCGCGGACGTCGTCGTTCAGCAGCCGCCGGCCGCGGATCTCGTCCCGGATCGACTGCTCCAGCACCCGGCACTCGAGCCGGTCGGCTGCGGTCAACCCGTCCGTCGCCGACGCGATGCGCTCCAGCATCCCCGCGGCGAGCCGGAAGGTGGTGGCGAGCCGCACCTGCCGCTCGGCCTGGTACGCGTCCTGCGCGGCCTGCCACTCGAGCGCCTCCCGCTCCGCGGCGGAGAAGGCGGTGAGGTGGTGCTCCGTGCGGGCCAGCGCCCAGCCGCCGGCCACCAGGATGGCGATGACGAGGACGCCCCCGAGGACGCCGAAGTTCGCCAGCGCCGCGACGCCACCCCACACGTAGGTGTGCAGCCCCAGCGCGCCGACGAGGATGCACGCCGCCGCCGCACGGCGGCGCCAGACGAGGACCACGGCGATGCAGGCGACACCGACGACGTACCAGGCGCCGCTGCTGTAGCTGTCCCGCACCGGGTCCAGGCCGACCGAGCCGAGGAGCGGCAGCACGATCCCGCACCCGACCACGACGATCGTCGTCGGCAGCGGCGCGCGCCCCGTCCGCGTCATGCAGAGGGCCATGCCGACGACGAAGAACCCGAGGGCGAGCAGGTTCGTCATCGGGGAGCGCCCCCCGGCGACGCTGATGATGCAGAACGAGGCCGCGTACGCCGCGGACACCGAGGTGAGGGCGAGGGAGAACCAGCGCGGGACGATGATCATGCGAGCACCTCCACGTGCTCGGGCAGCGGCGCGGTGCCCGAGACGACGACGGACCCCCAGCTGAGGGCGACCGCGGTGCCCTCCCCCGGGGCGGAACGGACGTGCGCCCGGCCGTCGACGGCGCGCATCAGGTCGGCGACCGCGTGGAAGCGGTCGCTCCGTTCGTCGTCGGGATCGTTCGGACGGCAGGCGCGTCCGTCGTCGGTCACGACGATGCGCACGCCGTCGGGTCCGAGCGCGGTCATCCGGATGGAGCGGACCGTCGCTCCCTCGGCGTGGAAGAGGCTCGCGGAGATCAGATGCAGCAGCGACGAGACGACCGCGTCGGCCGCGTCGACGGGCAGCACGAGGTCGGTCAGCAGCGCGTCCTCGTCCACCTCCCATCCGGGCAGCAGCGGATCGAACCGGTCGACCGCGTCGCCGAGCGCCTTGCCGAACGCGATCACCGGGCCCGACTCCCCGGAGCGGGTGACGTGGTTGAGCACGCGGAGGGAGTTCTCGGCCATCCGGCGGGCGAGCCGCTCGGCCTCCGGGTCCTCGGCGCTCGCCGCGGCGAGGAACGTGGTGAGCACCGAGTCGTGCACGAGCGCGTCGGTGCGGGTGCGCTCGTGCTCGGTCGCGTCGTCGAGGCGGGACCGACCGTAGCTCGCGAGCGCGGTCTGCTGGGCGGCGTCCGCCTGCTCCACCCCGCGCCGAACGGTGGCGACCAGGAGGATGAGCACCGCCGAGATCGCGACGCCGAACAGCGCGTTCGCGATCGTGTCAAGTACCGACAGCCCGCCGCGGAGCAGGAGCACCAGCGCGATGTCGATGCTGACGATCACCGCGCAGCAGATCGGGGCGAGCGGCCTCCGGAACGCGACGGCGAGGTAGCCCGCCTCGACGGGCAGCATCGCGACGAGCCAGGGCATGGGCGTCGCGGGGATGGGACTCGAGATCGCGAACGGCCAGATCGCGACCGCGGCGAAGAACAGGATCGACGCGTACAGGAAGAGGCTGCGGGAGTGGAAGGAGGTGGGGCCGGCGATCGAGCCGATCACGACGGATCCGGTCACGAGGGCGACCGCGACGCCGCCGAGCGGGCCCGCCATCGTGGGCCAGCCGGCGATGAGCCCGTCGAGCGCCTGCAGCGCGAACGCCAGCCCGAACGCGCTGACGATGACGCCGAGGTACCGCTGGAACCGCCGCGCGCCCACCCGCTGACCGAGCGCGCCGCGGGTGTCAGTCATCATCGGCGGAGGTGTCGGGGTCGAGTCCGGGGAGGATCCCGTCCTCGACCGCGCGACGCAGCAGATCC
>NZ_CAXTHO010000208.1:0-2474 GCF_964244015.1 uncultured Amnibacterium sp.
GGGTGGTCTCGAGGCTCGCTTCGCTCGCACCTCGACCAACGAGGGGGTTGCGGCTCAGCGTCCGAGCAGGCGCTGCAGGAGGCCGCGTCGCAGCGGTGACTGGGGGTTCTCCGCCTCGGGGGTCTGCTCCTCCTGGGGCGGGGCCGCGGGCTCCGGGTCGACGAGCGGCTGCGGCTGCACCGGGACCGGCGTAGTGGGGGCCGACCGGAGGCGCTTGCCGAGGCCGGCGATGCGGCCGGACGGGTCGAATCGGACCTGCAGCGATCCGTCGTCGAGGGTCAGCTCGACCACGTCGTCCCCCGCGTCGGCGAGGCCGACGCCCCGCTGCTCGGTCCACGCGGTGAGTGCTCGACGATGATCGACCGGGCCGATGCCCGCGAGCGCGCTGGTGACGACCGCCACGGCGCGCACCACGGTCGGCCTCGGCAGCGCGAGCACGGGGTCGTCGAGCAGCAGCCACGCCCGGGTCGCGCCGTTGCCGGTCGGCGCCGAGAAGTGCGCCGTGACACCCGTGACGGCCTTGACCGCGCGGAGGATCGTCGGCGCCAGATCCTCCGTCAGCGGCAGCGTGCTGCGGGTGAACTCGGGGATCGCGTACCGCTCACCCAGCACCCGCACCCGCTCGCTCTGCTTCACGAACGCCGGCGGGAAGCCGTTGATGTTGTCCCAGCCCCACAGCCAGGTGCCGTCATCGGTCGATGACGTGCCGATGAAGTGGGCGCGGACCTCCTGCAGGCCGCCCTGACCGTCCGTGAACAGGAAGCGGGCCCTGCCCGCGTCGATGCTCCAGTCGGAGATCCGCACCGCCTCGGCGAGGTGCGACTGGTGCTCGTGGGACACGAACGCGCCCGCGTCCGCGAGGGTGACGAGATCGACCTCGGGCATCGCGGAGGACGCTACGGCACGCACCTCCGCCGGGCGCGGTCCGACTCGGCTCGACCGGGAACCGCTGCGCTGGTCACACGGGGCGACCGCTTCAGCCGCGGGCGCTCGAGCGCGAGCACCGCGCCCTGACAGCGGCGAGCGGCGAGAATCGCGCGATGACGAACGCGACCTACATCCCCGGCGTCTGCAACATCGGACCCGCCGAGATCCAGCGCCGCCGCAACGGCGGGATCGGCGCCGCCGTCGCGACGGGAGCGGTGCTCGCTGCGACGGTGCTGACCGGCGCGCCGAAGCCCCTCCGCCTCATCGCGATCCTGCCCGCCGCGGGCGCAGCGACCGGCTTCATCCAGGCCGCCACCCACTTCTGTGCGGGGTTCGGGATGCGCGGCGTGTTCAACGTCGGCGACACCGGCGGCACGGACACCGTCGAGCAGGCCGAGTTCCGCGCCGAGGACCAGGCGAAGGCGAAGCGGATCATCGCCGCTTCGCTCGCCATCGGTGCCGGGGTCGGCGGAGCGGCGCTGCTGCTGCCCTGAACGGATGGCGCCGAGTGCCCTGCTGGGCGCGGCAGGATGTCGGACGCCCCCGCGGGGGCGCGACGATCGAGAGGACCGCGTGGTGCCACGTCCGACCCTGTTCCTGCTGCACGGCCTCGGGCGCAGCGCCCGCTCGTGGGACGGCGTGATCGCCGCGCTCGGCGACGGGTTCGACGTCGTGGCGCTCGACCTGCCCGGGTACGGCGACAACGCCTCCTCCGCGCTCATCACCGTGCGGGAGACCGCTGAGTGGGTCGCCGCGAAGGTCCGCGAGCGCCAGCCGGACGAGTGGCTGATCGCCGGGCACGGCATGGGCGGCAGGATCGCCGCCGTCGTCACCGCGTGGGCGGAGGCGGGTGAGCAGGGGCTGATCGCCCCGGCCGGCGTCGTGCTCGTCGGCGCGGCGGCCGTCGAGCCCGAGCCGATGGCGGAGGAGCGTCGCGCGCAGATGGAATCGTGGTGGGCCGACGGCACGATCTCGGTCTCGGACGCCGCCGCGTACGTCGACGCGAACCTCGCCGGGCCGATCCCCTCCGCGGTGCGGACCGCCGCGATCGAGGACGTCCGCCGCTCGAACCGGACCGCGTGGCTCGAGTGGCTGCGCCGCGGCAGCCTCGAGGACTGGTCCGACGAGGTCGGCGTGCTGCGGACCCCCGCGACGGTGATCGTCGGCGCGGAGGACAGCGACCTCGGCGCGGTCGACCAGGAGCGGCCGACCCTCCCCCACGTCCCCGCCGCTCCCCTGCACGAGATCGCGGGCGCTGGGCACGATGTGCTCCTCCAGGCGCCCGCCGACGTCGCACGCATCATCGGGGCGTTCGCCGCGGAGGTCACCGGCCGTTCGCCGCTGCCGCCCGCGTTCGCGCGCCTGATCGCCTCCGACCGGGTCTCCGCGCGGACGCGCCGGGTGATGCTCGCCCGCCTCGACGGGCCCGGCGACGCGCCGAGGGTCCTCTCCCCCGCGCAGCACGCGCTGCTGACCGCGCTGCTCGCCCGCGTGGTACCGCAGCGGGGCACGGACCTCGACCTGGCTGGCCGCATCGACGCCGAGCT
>NZ_CAXTHO010000209.1:0-2406 GCF_964244015.1 uncultured Amnibacterium sp.
AGGACCTCGTCGCCTGGTTCCAGTCACCCGGCGGCGCCCGGGTGCTGCAGACCGCCATCATCCCCGCGCTCGTGATCCTCGTCGCCGCGCTCGTGTCAGCGTTGATCGCGCGGTCGGCGGTGCGGGCGATGATCCGTCGATCGGACCGGATCCAAGCGGCGTCGGCCGTCGGCGCGCTGGTCGCCGCGGCTCGAGTCGTGGTCGCCCCGAACGACGATGACGCGTCGCGCCTCCGCACGGAGGCCGACGTGCGGACCCGCCTGCTGCCGCTCACCGGCGCCGGGCTCGCTGCGGACTGGGCCGCGGCGCGCATCGACGCGCTGCAGCAGCGGCCCGCAGACCACTCCGCAGCGAGTGAGCTCGACGAGCTGCGCGACCGCCTCGTGGCGTGGGTCGAGCGCCCCGCCCGCGCGAAGCGGCTGTTCGGTCCGTCGGCGGCGACCCGGGTCCCCATGGCGGGCGCGCCGGCGCCGGAGGCGGTCGAGCCCGCGATCGACGAATCCGCATCCGTCGGTGCGGCCGGGCAGGAGCGGTTCTCGCGACCGCAACCCGGCCCGCGTCGGACTCCCCCGCCCGAAGAGTCCGCGGCGGCGGCGGCGGCGCCGGAGGTCGCGGCGGTAGGAGCCACGGCGAGACCGCCAGCACCAGCACCAGCGGCGGCGGCCCTGGCCGCGAGCGGAGCGGTACCCGCATGGCAGCGGACCCGGGCCGGTGAACGACTTCAGCAGGAGCGGTTGAAGACCCGAGCAGTCGAGCCGCCGACCGTCGATGAGAGCGAGCCGGTTCCAGTCAGCACCGCTCCGGTCCAGCTGTCGCATCCGCACCGGGCTGCGAGCACCCCCTCAGCAGACGGGGCTGAGGCCGTACGGCTCGAGGCGCACCAGCAGGCCCGTCACGCACGCCCCGACGAGCCGCAGCAGGCGGCGGACGGCGTCGCACCGGCGGCTCCGGTGACGCCTTCGCCCGGGTGGCTCGACTCGTACGACGACGAGGCACAGGTGACGCAGAACCTCGATCTGACGACGCCTCCCCCGGTCGCCGCCTCGGCGGTCCGAGGCCGCGGCAGCCCTGGCGAAGACCTCGTCCCCCGCACCTGATCGTGCTCGGCGACCCCTCGTGCGGTAATTTCCGACTGCCGCGGTTGCGATCGCACCCGCACCAGTCGCGAATCCCCGCACGAGCCCAGGCCGAAGCCGCCGGTCGTCCGTGGTCACCCGCCCGTACACTCGTGGACCGACCGCATCCGCCCCGATAGCTCAATGGATAGAGCAACGGCCTTCTAATCCGTAGGTTGCGAGTTCGAGTCTCGCTCGGGGCGCTCACTGGGAGGCTGCACGCCGGTTCGTAGCCAGTCCGGGTCAACCCCGGTCGCCAGTGCCCACGCGTTCAGCACGATGGGTCGCATCCTGTCGGCCGGGGTTCGCTCGAGCTCGTAGTTCGTGACCGTGTTCCGGTTCACCCCGATGAGGGTGGCGAACCGGGCAACGTCCATGTCCGGCCCGAGGGTCGTGCGGGCGAGCCGTAGCCGCCAGCCGACCGTGAACTGCGGGTACCGGCGATCCTGGGTAGCGATCGTCATGTGCCTAAGTTAGGGCACGCTCCGAAGATGAGGCAAGAGTCGGGCGTGCCTGCCTTGCCGCTGCCTAGGCGTACGCCCCACACTAGGCACATGCCTACGATTGAGCTCGACGACCTGGTCACGATGACTGAGGCCGAGCAGCTCATGGGCTACGACCGACGCTCGCTCCGACGATTCGTCCAGGACGGTCGGCTTCCTGTCGCGAAGAAGATCCCCGGGCACACCGGGGCCTATCTGTTCCTCCGTTCCGACGTCGAAGCACTCCGCAGGGAGACGGCCGCGTGACCCGGGGCCGATGGTTCTGCGCCGCGGTCATGAACGACTGACCCGGGCCTCTTCGACCACTTCAACGCCAGTGGGGGTCGGTGCCGGACGGGATCAAGTACGTCCTCGTCACCGCGGGCTGGAACCCCTAGGCACAGCGCACGATCGACGGCGCGCATAGCGCAGCGGCCAGACCCGCTGACGGTCGCTCAGCAGTCCTCAGACGAGCCGCGCGGTCCGGGTGACGTGGACCGGCGCCGGCGACGAAGCCCGCGAAGCCTGGGTCTGGGCATCCGCGGTCGACCGGCTCGAGGAGTGACCAGCGAGATGAAGGCGCCGTACAAGGCCCTCGCGATCGAGTGGGACGTCTGCGTCTCCGGCCACCCGGAACCCACCGCGGTGATCCGCCGGCTCACCCTGCAGGGGGTGGAGCGGTTCCGGGCAGTGACCTGGGCGCCCTCGTCCACGGGCCGGGAGCTGATCGGCTACTTCGCCGAGGAAGGGGAGCAGGGCGGGCGCGTCCGCGCGGTGCCGGGCGTCGGCACGAAGGTGCCGGTCTGGAT
>NZ_CAXTHO010000210.1:0-2395 GCF_964244015.1 uncultured Amnibacterium sp.
CTCCGACCCCGAGCAGGTCCCTCTCGCAGCACGAGCTCGCCCGCCGATGACCAGCAGATCGCGGCAGTCGAGCGCTGCGCCGCGGCGGCCTCCCTCGCAGCGTTCGCTGCGGTCATCGCTGCCGTATTCCTGGCAGCGCCCCGCGGAGTAGGTCGACGGGCAAGCCGATCGATCGACAAGCCTCGTCCCGGCCGAAACACACGGCCGACCCGCCACTAACTGATCGGCGATGGCGCCGCTTCAGGCCGCGGTCGTCAGTTGCAACGTCTCGCCGGCGAAAATCTCGAGTTCGCCTCGGCTTTCGCTCTGCAGCGCGTTCGGGCTGACCCCGAATCGGGTTGCGATGCCTTCCAACGTGTCGCCGCGAGCGACCACGTACCGATAGTGCCCGTCGCCTTCTTTGGTCGCGTGGCCGGTGGCGAATCTCCGCGAACCGCCGTCCTGGAGGACCGCCCGGTTCGGCGTCACCTGCACCGAGGCGGCGGAGGGTGACCTCAGCGCACCTCGCCTCCTCCGCCGCCGAGATCGAAGGGCGAACGCGCTCGGTGGCTGATACCGGCAGCGAGCCAGTGCTCGCCCTTGCGGCGATCGGGCCGGGTGCTAGGGCGTCGGCTCGCGGGTGGGGCTGTAGCGGAGCGCGCAGGTGGCAGGAAGGTGCGCGGTAGTGAAGGCGTCGTTGCTCGACCAGAAGCTCCGGGGTCCGACCGCGGTGACACTGCACTGGTAGCCGCCGATGAAGTAGCCCGGCTTGATGCTGGTGCGGTCGTATCGCTGCGCGATCTGGAGCAGTGCGGTCGTCGCCGAGTCGGCGGTCTCGAGGTCGACGGCGCGATCTTTCGGGGTCACGGTGCTCTGGTCGTAGTACTCTCCGCGCTTGCTCGTCGTCGCTTGTAGCCGCAGCGGAGGCAGCGTCCCCGACAGGCGGTCGAGCCATCGTCGTGCGGCATCGCCGACCGATCCCCGCGGGTAGAGCTGCAGCGTGAGGGCGTCGTTGTTGAGGTCAGGGCTTGCGTCATCCCCCCGCTGGGTCGCGATCAAGGCGCCCGAGCGCAAGTCCGTATCAGCCGCGAGCTGGTCGTACACGCGGAGCCGCGTGGCCGTCGCGGCGGCGTCCGGCGAGACGGTGAAGCCGCGGTTCCGGCACCAGATCGTCGGATGCAGCAAGTACTGGTGCTCGCGGAGGATCACCCGCCGCAACGCGGCCGTGCCATCCGCGACCTCCGAGTGCGTACAAGTCGAACCGAGACGCACGTCCGCGTAAATGTCGTCCGGTTCCGTGCCGAGGTCACCGAGCCCCGCCACGACCGTGACGCTGGTCACCCCCGGTACCCGGCGGGCGGTACCCGCGAACCGGTCCATGGCCTCGTGCGGCTCCGAGTCGCCCAGGCTGTTGAGCAGCGCGACAAGGATCGCCACCCCGGAGCCGAACACGATCGCGATCCCACCGATCACCGCCAACGCGGACACCACGAACCGGCCTACCGACCTCCGACGGCCTGCGCCGTCGGGGAGGTCGTCCTCCACCCGGGTCAAGCCGGACCTCGTGCGACGAGGCGAGGTCCTGACCGGTGCATGCAAACCACACTCCCGAGAGCACGGCGAGGAAGCCTCATTCGCAGGGACGAACTGCCTCGTCCGCTGGGGCGAGTTTAATCGCCGACCACCTAGGAGCCGACGCCCGCATAGCAGCGGGCGGCACCGGCGCCCATGGTGAAGAGGGTGCCCTCAAACAGCACCTCGGCGACGACGACACCGATCCCGGATGCGATCACGACGGCCGCAACCGCATAGACGATGCCGGACCGTGTCGAGGAGCGGCCCGCGGTCGCGATCGGTCCCAGAAGCGCCAGACCGAGGACGTGCGCCACGAGCAGTGGGAGGAGACCGAATCCTGCGCCGAACCCTTCCATCGTGGTCGTCGCCGCGAGGGCTTTGCACTGCTCGGTCATCTCCTCGAGGTACGAAGCGCCGAACCAGACCCAAGCAGCGACGAGCACGACCACGCCGGGGGCGGCCAGAAGCCAGAACGCGACCGCGGCGGCCCTGGAGGTCCATCGCGACCGGGGCAGGACGACTCGGGACACCCCTACAGTCTGCGGACTACGCGCTCGGTCCGCCACGCTCCCGCCCGCCGTGCGTGCGGGACGCGCGCTCGTGCAGTGTCTGCGAGTCGTCCACATACCGTCGCCACGTGGCCGCGGCGGCGTCGTCGCCGGTAGTATCGATGAAACCAAACTGCGTGAGCGGCGCGAAAATTCCGCCGCTGAGCACAGCCTTGAAAGGAGAAGCAGCGGGTGTACCGGTCGAAGAATTCATGGACCTGACTTGGACGATGGCGAACAAGTATTATATGGGTCTTACCTAGAGCGTGTTTCGCATGTCCCTTTTGAAGAAA
>NZ_CAXTHO010000211.1:0-2275 GCF_964244015.1 uncultured Amnibacterium sp.
TCGCACCGACGCCCGCCGACCCGGCCGTGCTCTGGGACCGGATCGGCGACCGCGACGTCCCGCTGCTCGTCGACGACCTCGATCACCTGCTCGATGCCCTCGGGGACGGGCACCGCGGGCCCGCGCTCGAGCGGCTCGCCGCGCGCCTCCGCGATCCCGCCGCAGCACCGACGGTGGTGACCGCGCGCGGACCGTCCGCGTGGGCCGGCCTGCCGCTCCGGGGCGTCGTCGGGCTGTTCGACGAGACGGTGCTGCTCGGCCTCGGCCTGGACGACCACCTGGCGCTCGGCGGAACCCGGGCGACCTGGGCGGCGGGCGCCGCGCCGGGCCGTGGCTGGTGCGCGGGCGCCCGGGTCCAGCTGGCGCTGACCCCGTCGGCGGAGCCGGAGGAGGTGCCGTCCGCGCCGCCGCTTCCTCCGGGTCCCGTCGTGCTGCTCACCGCGCGGCCGAGGCTGCGCGGTGACCTGCTGGCAGCGGCCGGGTGGACCGTCGTCGCCCCCGGCGCCGCGCCGCCGGACCCCGGCGTCGGCACCGCGGTCGTCGGGTCGCCCACCGAGTGGCAGACGGAGTGGCGGGCACTCGGGGCGCTCCGCGCGACCGCGACCGTGCTGGCCGACGGGTGCAGCGCAGGAGACCTCCGGGCGCTGCTCGGGACGACCGAGCCGCTGCCCCCGGTGACCGGCCCGGACGAGGTCGTGCTCCTCCCGGCCGAAGGCGCACCGCGTCGGGTCCGCCTCCCGACCTGAAGCGCTCGGTCGCCCTCCGGTGTCAGAGCGAGGCGAGCGCCTCCCGCAGCACCGAGATCGCGTCGTCGAGCTGCTCGTCGGTGATGACGAGGCTCGGGAGGAAGCGGATCACGTTGCCCCAGGTCCCCGCGGTGAGGATCAGCACGCCCTGCTGCGCGGCGAAATCGGCGATGCGCTTCACGGCCGCGGCGTTCGGGACCTTCGTCGTGTCGCGGGTGCCGGGCTCGACGAGCTCGATCGCCATCATCGCGCCCCGGCCGCGCACGTCCCCGATCACGTCGAACTCGGCGGCGAGGGCCTCGAGCGCGGGGCGGAGGCGCGCCTCGATGCGGCGACCGGCGGCGAGCAGGCCCTGCCGCTCGATCTGCTCGAAGACCGCGACCGCCGCGGAGGCGGCGACGGGATTGCCGCCGAAGGTGCCGCCCAGTCCGCCCGGCTGGGCGGCGTCCATGATCTCCGCGCGGCCCGTCACGCCCGCGAGCGGCAGCCCGGCGGCGATGCCCTTCGCGAAGAACACCAGGTCCGGCTCGAACCCGAAGTGCTCGGAGGCGAACCAGGCGCCGGTGCGCCCCATGCCGCTCTGGATCTCGTCCGCGGCGATCACGACGCCGTTCGCGTTCGCCCAGCGCTGCAGGGCGGGTAGGAAGCCCTCGGCCGGCGTCTGGAAGCCGCCCTCGCCCTGGATGGGTTCCACGACCAGGATCGCGAGGTCCTCGGCTCCGACCAGCTTCTCGAGGTAGCCGATCGTGCGGGCGGCGGCCTCCTCGCCGGACAGGCCGTCGCGGAAGGGGTAGGAGTTCGGCGCGTGGTACACGTCGCCGGGGAACGGGCCGAAACCGGCGCCGTACGGCATCGCCTTGAAGTTCATCGCCATCGTCAGGCTCGTGCGGCCGTGGTAGCCGTGGTCCAGCACCGCGACCCCGCGGCGACCGGTCGACTTGCGGGCGATCTTCACCCCGTTCTCGACCGCCTCCGCTCCCGAGTTGACCAGCACCGTCTTCTTCGCGAACGATCCGGGCGTGCGCTCCGCCACGAGCTCGGCGACGCGCACGTAGGACTCGTACGGCGTGATCGTGAAGAGGGTGTGCAGGAAGTCGCCGAGCTGCGCCTTCGCGGCCGCGACGACCGCGTCGTCGGTGTGCCCGATCGTCGTCACGCCGATGCCGGCGCCGAGGTCGAGGAAGCGGTTGCCGTCGACGTCCTCGATCACCGCGCCGTGCGCACGCGCGATGTAGACGGGCAGCGTGCTGCTCACGCCGACCGGCACGGCCCTGAGGCGACGTTCGTGGAGGGCGAGCGAGCGCGGGCCGGGCACCTCCGTCACGATCCTGCGGCCGGTCAGGGCGTCGTCGGTCTCGGTCCGGGGCAGCACGGAAGTCACGACGACAGTCTAAGAACTTGGGCGAGGAGCGCCGGGGATCCCCCGCGATGGCTCAGGATGCTGCGGTGCATCTCCCGCGTCGACTCCTGCCCGCCCTCACCGCCGTGAGCGCCGTCGCCCTCCTCGCGGGCTGCTCGACAGGAGGCTC
>NZ_CAXTHO010000212.1:0-2159 GCF_964244015.1 uncultured Amnibacterium sp.
CTGGCTGTGCGCCGTCGCGGTCGCCGACGAGATCGCCGACGACATCGCCGAGCGACTCTGCTCCGACACCGTCGCCGACCGAATGACCCGCGTCGGCTGGACCGTCCACGACGACCGCTTCCACGCGACCCGGATGCGGCGCTCGGCCCAGACGGAGGGGGTGCTGGAGGCGGCCGGGCCGCGACAGCGCCGATCGACCGTGCGCCGCCTGCTCGCCGCCACGAGCGAGGTCGGGCGGCCGCTGACCGACCGCGAGCGCATCGCGGAGGGCGAGTGGCGGCTCGAACTCGGCGAGGACCTGCCCCCCGCGACAGCGCTCGAGCTCGGCTCCCTCACCTCCCTCGCCGCCCCCGAGCTGTCCGAGCGGTTCCTCCGCCACGCGGTCGCCTCAGGCGGCGGGGCAGCCGCCGAGGTCGTGCTGGCCGAACAGCTGAAGCGCACCAACCGGCTCGACGAGGCCGAGCAGCTGCTCGGCACCACCGCCGCGGCGAGCGGGGACAGCCACTCGTCCGACGAGATCGCGAAGGTGCTCGCGCTGGTCGCCGGGTTCGGCTCCCGGCACGCCTCCCAGGCCATCGCCGTCCTGGACGCGCACCTGCTCGCGCACGGCGCCCAGCCGGACCTGCTCGCCGTCCGCAGCGGGTTGCTGCGCGCGGAGATGGAGTACGTGGTCGCGCTGCGCGAGGCCACGGCACTGCGGAAGGGGCCCGTCGGGTTCGCGTCCGTCTTCGCCGGCATCAACGAGGTGCTGGCGCTGATCGACCTCGGCGACCTGTGGAGCGCGCTGCAGGTGATCGACGCGCTGCGCAGTCCCGCCCTGCAGACGGTCGACCGGATCCCCGAGGGCCCCGTGGTGCTCGACTGGATGACCGCGCGCGCCCCCGCCACGGTGTGCCTCGACCTGCCGACGGCCGCGCCGATCGCGGAGCGCAACTACGACCGCATGCTCGAGACCGAGATGCACGCCGTGCGCACCCCGTTCGCCCACCTCCTGGGCGTGATCCGTACGCTCGAGGGCGACGTCGACATCGCGGTGCACCTGCTGCGGGAGGCGGAGGGGCTGCCCGGCATCTGGCGGGACAGCTGGCTGCCGATCATCATCGCGGACCTGGCGATCGCGCTGGTCGCGGCGGGCGACCTCGACGGCGCGGAGGCGGCGCTGGCCCGTGCGGCGGAGGGTGCGGTCAGCGCCTCGCAGCTCGGGCGGATCCGGCTGGCCGAGGCGGAGCTGCAGGCGGCGAGGGGCGACCTCCGGGGCGCGGTGTCGGTCGCGCGGGCGGTCGCCGATCGTGCCGCCGAGCACAGCGCCGCGGTGGAGCAGTGGGACGCGCTGTTCACCGCGATGCGCTTCGGCGATCCGGCCGCGCCCGACGCGCTGCTCGCGCTGCATCCGCTTCCTGGCGTCGCGCGCGGGCTGCAGCAGGACCACGCGAGGGCGCTGCGGGACGGCGACCTCGGCGCACTCGACTCGGTCGCCCGCCGGTACTGGTCGGTCGGGCTGCGCTCCTACGCCGTCGAGACGGTCGCGAGCTCGATCCGCCTCCGCAGCGAGCGGGAGCTGCCGACGACGGCGGCCGCCGAACGGCTCGCGATGTGGACGGCGGAGGCGCCGGGGCTGCGCCGCCGGTTCGCCGGCGCCGGATCGGGCACCGCGTTGACGTCACGGGAGCGTGAGGTGGTGTCGCTCGCGGCGCGCGGGCTGCCGGATCGCGGTGTGGCTGATGCGCTCGGGATCTCGGTGCGGACGGCGCAGACGCACTTGTCGCGGGCGTTCACGAAGCTCGGCGTGCACCGCCGGGCGGAACTCGCGGGGCTGCTGGACGACGGCGTCTAGCGTCCGGTCAGGACGCGGCGCGGGCGCGGAGCGGCGTGGAGGTGGAGCGGTAGGCGACCTTGCGCTTGTGGTCGCGGTCACCGAGCGCGATGGCGCGGCCGATCACGAACGCGAGCAGCACCGAGACCAGCAGCCATGCGCCGAGGACGGCGAACACGATCGACAGGACCATCTGGAACCTCCCCCAAGGTTGTGATCGAGCCTCGCGAATGGGCGGTTGCAGCGGCATCCCCATTCCGGGGGGCGCAGGGCGTGATCTCGAGGCTCGCTTCGCTCGCACCTCGATCAGCGGGGTGGGGGCGGGCGCGGGGCGGCGCAGGGCGGG
>NZ_CAXTHO010000213.1:0-2143 GCF_964244015.1 uncultured Amnibacterium sp.
TGGGATCGAACTCCGCGGAGACCGGCGGCTGCTCGGGGTCGAGGCAGGCGTCGCGGGATGGCGGGACGTGTCCGAGGATCGCCTCCATCCCCGCGTCCGCACCGGACAGGTTGATGTCCGGCCGCCGCACGACCACCCCGTGCCGGCGGGCGTCGGCGGTGAGGGAGGCGGGGGAGTAGAACCCCATCGGCTGCGCGCGCAGCAGCGAGGCGAGGAACACCCCCGGGTAGTGGAGGCGCATCCAGGCGGACGCGTAGACGAGCAGCGCGAACGACAGCGAGTGGCTCTCCGCGAAGCCGAAGCTCGCGAACGCCTGGATCTTGCCGTAGATCTCGTCGGCCTTCTCACCGGTGATGCCGTTGCCGGCCATCCCGGCGTACAGCTTCCCCTTCAACGACTCGATCTTCTCGATCCCGCGCTTCGACCCCATCGCGCGGCGCAGCAGGTCCGCGTCCTCGCCCGAGCACCCGCCGACCGCCATCGCGATCTGCATCAGCTGCTCCTGGAAGATCGGCACCCCCATCGTGCGCTCGAGCACCGGCTCGAGCAGCGGGTGGAGGTAGGAGACCGGCTCGTCGCCGCGCCGCCGCCGCACGATCGGGTGCACGGCGCCGCCCTGGATCGGGCCGGGCCGGATCAGGGCGACCTCGATCGCGAGGTCGTAGAACTTCCGGGGCAGGAACCGGGGCAGCAGCCCCAGCTGCGCCCGCGACTCCACCTGGAAGATCCCGACCGCGTCCGCCCGGCACAGCTGGTCGTAGACGCCCTGCTCCTCCTTCGGGATCGTCTCGAGCCTCCACCGCTCACCCGTGTGCCGCGCCGCGAGGTCGAACGAGTACTGCAGCGCCGCGAGCATCCCGAGGCCGAGCAGGTCGAACTTCACCAGGCCCATGTAGGCGCAGTCGTCCTTGTCCCACTGCAGGACGGTGCGGTGCTCCATGCGGGCGTGCTCGATCGGCACGACCTCGCCGACGGGCCGGTCGGTCAGCACCATGCCGCCGGAGTGGATACCGAGGTGCCGCGGCGCTTTCAGCAGCTGCCCGGCCAGATCGACGACGGGGCCGGGGATGTCGTGGTCGTCGGAGGAGGTGACGGCGCCCCAGCGCTCCACCTGCCGGCTCCACGCGTCCTGCTGCCCAGTGGACGCGCCGAGCGCCTTCGCCATGTCGCGCACCGCGTTCTTCGGCCGGTAGGTGATCACGTTCGCGACCTGCGCCGCGTTCCGGCGTCCGTAGGTCCGGTAGACGTGCTGGATCACCTCCTCCCGCCGGTCGGAGTCGAAGTCGACGTCGATGTCGGGCTCCTCGTCGCGGAGGGCGGACAGGAAGCGCTCGAACGGCAGGTCGAAGAAGATCGAGTCGACCGCGGTGATCGACAGCAGGTAGCAGACGGCGGAGTTCGCGGCCGACCCGCGGCCTTGGCAGAGGATGCCCTGGCTGCGTGCGTAGTCGACGATGCCGTGCACGATCAGGAAGTAGCCGGGGAAGTCCTTCTCCTCGATCACCGCGAGCTCCCGCTCGATGCGGGCGAGGTGCGCGGGCGTCGCCTTCGGGTACTTCACCGGGATCGCGTCGTGCACCAGCTGCCGCAGCCACGACATCGGGGTGTGCCCCGCAGGCACCGGCAGCTTCGGCAGGCCCGGCTTCAGGCTGCGGAGCACGAAGCGGGTCTCGTCTGCGATCTCGACCGTGGTCGAGGTGGCGCCGGGGTAGCGGGCGAACCGCTCGCGCTGCTCGGCTCCGCTGCGCAGGTGGCTGACGGCGGCGGGCAGCCAGCCGTCCATGTCGTCGAGGCTGCGGCGCGCGCGCACCGCGGCGAGCGCGGTCGCGAGCCGGCGGCGCTCGGGGGAGGCGGCGTGCGCGTTGGAGGTGGCGACGAAGCGGAGGCGGCGCTCCAGCGCGAGCGCGTGCAGGGCGTCGTTCGCCGGGCCGTCGAGCGGGTCGCCGCTGTCGAACAGCTCGACCACGACGCCGTCCCGCCCGAACACGTCGACGAGCCGGTCGAGCTCCCGCGCCGCTGCGTCGGCATCGAGGCCGGAGGGGGTGACGAGCGCCTGCCGCACCCGGCCCTTCCTGCAGCCGGTGAGGGCGATCACCTGCCCGGCGAGGCGGTCGGCGATCATCGCCTCGTCGTACTCGGGGCG
>NZ_CAXTHO010000214.1:0-2127 GCF_964244015.1 uncultured Amnibacterium sp.
CTCGAGCAGCGCAGGAAGTCCGTGCTGACGGTTCGTGGTGATCGCGAGCTCGGGCCGCAGGCGCTCGAGCACGGGTCGCACGGTCCGCTCGAGCGCGGCGCCGTCCCGCCCCTCCACGGGGACCACCTGGAAGATCCGGGGGTCTCGCTCGAGCAGCACGTGCCACGGCGCCGTCGTGACGACGGTGACCTCGGCCTCGGGGTGCGACCGGCAGAGCGCCTCGATGAGCGGCATCGCCAGCAGCAGGTCGCCGAGGCCGCCCATGGTGTCGACGACGACGATCCGGGTCATCGCACGCCGGCGTACAGCTCGAGGTGCCGCGCGGCGATGGCGCTCCAGCCCCTCGTCGCGGCCCAGGCCTCGCCCCGCTCGGCCAGGCCCGCCGCGAGCACCGGGTCGTCGAGCACGCGGCGGAGACCGGTGGCGAGGGCCTCGCTGTCGCGGACCCGCGACACCACGGCGACGCGATCCCCGTCGGCGAGCTCCGGCTCCGCGTCCCCGCCCGAGGTCACGACCGTCGGCAGGCCGTGGGCGAGGAGCGTCAGCAGGGAACCGCTCTTGGTGGTCACGCCGTGCGTGAAGGGGAGGACGCCGACGTCGGCCGCGTCGAGGAGGCGCGTCACGGCGTCCGGGTCGCGGTACCCGGTCACGTGGATGCGGTCGGTGGCGCCGGCGTCCTCGATCTGTCCGCGGAGCTCCGCCTCGAACGCGGTCGCCTCCTCCCCAGGCAGCGCCAGGGAGTCGAATCCGCCGATCACCAGAGCGTGCACGTCGGTGCCCTGCGCGACCAGCGTTGCGATCGCCTCCGCGAGGTACCGGACGCCCTTCACCGGGTGGACGAAGCCGAAGAAGGCCGCCAGCACCGTGTCCGCGCGGAGGCCGAGCTCGTCGCGGACCGATCTACGCGCCGCGGCCCGCTCGACATCCCGTGCGACGGCGACGTTCGCCCCGATGGGGACGATCTCGACCTCCGGCGCACGGACGAACCGATCCCGGACCGCCGCTGCATGCGCGGCGTTCGTCGCCACCACCGCGCGGCTGCGGGGGACGAGCAGCCCGGTCTCGCGGTCCGCGAGTCGCCGCGCCTCCACGCGATGCCAGAGCGCTGCAGGCAGCAGGTGCTCCGGACGCCACGAGCCGTACTCGTGCAGCGTGGTGATCAGCGGCTTCCCTCGAAGCACCAGCGGCAGGGCGCCGATCGCGATCCGGAAGCCGTACATCGAGGGGGCGAACTGCACGTGCACGACGTCCGCATGCCGCGCCGAGCGCGCCGCTTGCAGGAGCGCGGCCGGGCCCCAGGTCCTCCCGACGCGACGCGCGCCGCGGATCCGGGTGGGCTCGCCGACGTGCAGGATCCGCGGGTCGGCCCCTTGGATGCGCAGCTCCTCCGTGAGCCGGACGACGTACTCCCCGACCCCGTCTCGCTGCGCGTCCAGCCGTCCGCAGACCACGAGAACGCGAGGACCCATGCCCGAACGCTAGGCCGGGTTTCCTCGATGTCGGGTCAGCGCGGTTCGAGCACGAACACGGGGATCAGCCGGTCCGTCCTGGTCTGGTACTCCGCGTAGTCCGGCCACACGGCGACGGCCCTGTCCCACCACGCGGCGCGCTCGTCCCCCTCCACCAGCCTGGCGTCGTAGTCGCGGCGGTCGGGGCCGTCCTGCAGCTCGACATGCGGCTCGGCGACGAGGTTCCAGTACCAGACCGGGTGCTCGGGCGCGCCGCCCTTCGAGGCCACGACCGCGTAGCGACCGTCGTGCTCCACCCGCATCAACGCGGTCTTCCTGAGCTTGCCGGTCTTCGCGCCGACCGAGGTGAGCACGATGATCGGCACGCCCCGCATCGTGTTCGCCTCCGCACCCCCCGTCGCTTCGAAGCGCTCGGCCTGCTCTCTCGCCCACGATTCGGTGCTCGGTGCGTACTCACCCGTCAACGGCATATGCCGATCATCCGCACCGCTCAGGCGTCGCGCAAACCGGGACGGGAAACTGCGGCCATGTCCACGACGCTCACCTTCCCCGAATGGCTCGCCGAGCAGCAGGATCGCGGCGACGCGGTCGCCGAGTTCGCGGCGGAGGTCTCGCACCTCACGGACTTCCCCGCGTCGGGCGGCAAGGCGATCTACGA
>NZ_CAXTHO010000215.1:0-2097 GCF_964244015.1 uncultured Amnibacterium sp.
GCGGGGTCGGCGGTGGGGCGCCGCCGTGATCAGTGGGTTCCGACATACCCGCATCCCACCACACCCCTCAGACAGAGATTCGAAACTCGGGGAGGATGCGTAGGTATCGGGTAAGAACACGTTTTCGATAAACACCTACGCCGTGGCGGGCCGCTCAGTCCACCGTGTCGCCGGGCTCCTCGGGTGCGGCCGCGGTCTCGGCCATCCGATCGCGGAGGTGATCGGCCATGGCTCCGGCACCCTCGCCGCCGTGATCCTGGTCGACCTGCTCGATGAGCCCCGCCAGCTTCTCCTTATCTGTCGCGTCCGTGCTGCCGTCCATGATCGGACCCGTCTGCTTCTCATCGCTCATGAGGCGGACGGTACGGCCCGCTCCTGGGCGCGGCCCAGGGGGTGCGTGGGCCGCTGCGATCAGTGCGCGACAGTGGGGTGGGGTCGCAGCTGCAGCGTCTTGGGGGAGCGTCCCGCCCACACCGTGGTGACCAGCACTGTCGCGCTGCGCGACAACCCGGTCGGGGCGACGAGCTCCGTGCTCGTGGCTACGGTCGCCGGGAAGCTGCTGCTCGCCGCCGTGCCGCATTCGGTGCCCTGTCCCTCCGGCCGTCGTCGGGTTCGGGCGGCGCGCCCCGGGTCGCGGACGAGTGGGAGCACGATGCCACCGGAGGGAGTATCGGCCGGTTCGACGCGGGTCAGCCGATCGGGTCGCCGATCCCCACGACCGCGAGCTGCATGTTGTGGTCGGAGCCCTGGAAGCTGCTGTCGAACCGGTCGCCCGAGATCGGCACGAGATTGCGGTAGCTGAACGGGTACGGCGAGTTCTTCAGCATCACGTAGTCGATGCGGCTGGTCGGGTAGGCGTGGCGGGTGAGCAGGACCGGGTAGTCGATGTTCGGTCCACCGGTGCCGTTCGACTGGTTCGCGGTGCTGAAGTCGAGATTCGTCCGGTCGGAGGTCGCCGCAGCATCGATGTAGCCGTCGGCGAGGAGTCGCAGCGAGCCGGCGTCGGACTCCAGCGCACCGTTCCCGTTGAAGTCGCCCACGAACACGATCGGCAGCGAGGCGCCGTCGGCCTGGCGCGCCTTCCCGTCCATGAACCGCGCGATCGCTGCGGCCTCGAGCTTCCGAACCGGGCCGTGATCGCCGACCGGCAGGTGGATCGAAACCGCCAGGAAGCTGCGTCCCACCGCTCCGGAGGTATCGAGGATGCCGAATCGCGCCCACATCCCCGCCTCGTCCGACATCGACGACGGCCAGTCGCGACCGACGAGGTCGCGCGGTGAGATGAAACCCGAGTCCTGCACGACGAGCTTCGTCGGGTTGTAGAACAGGTTGGAGTCGACATACGAGTCCGCGTGCTCGTAGACCCACGCGTTCCCGTCCGTGCGGGCGTTGGCGTAGGGCACCGCCGCTGTCGCAAGCGCCGTCTGCAGCGTCTGGTACTGCTCGACGCAGCTCAGCCGGCCTCGCGGGTTCAGGCACGCCGGCTGGATCCGGGCGGTGGTCAGCTCCTGCAGGCCGATCAGGTCCGGGGTGTGCGCCTCGATGTTCGCGACGACCTTCGGCAGCCGCTGGTCCCATCGCTCCTGCGGCGCGTACGAGGCGCTCGCGGTGACGCTCTGCACGTTCCAGGTCGCGACCGAGAGCGGTGTGGAGGGCCCGCTGGCCGCCGTCATCCCCGCGAGCGACCAGGTGCCGGAGGGGGTCAGCCGGTACTTGTCCTGCAACGAGAAGCGGGTGCCCGCGGCGGGGTTCGGGCTCCGCAGGTTGGACTGCGCGACCTTGACGAAGACGACGTTCCCCGTGCCCGCACCGAGCACGCCCCGAAGCGACGGGGGGACCGTGAGCACCGCAGAGCGGACCGCTGCGGGCATCCAGCCGGTGCTGAAGCGATGGGCGTCCGTCATGCTGTTCGCGCCGGCGACGACCTTCACGCTGCGCGCCTGCCCGCCTCCGGTCCAGGTGACGCGGATGCGGTTCGGCCCGTCCGGAACGGCCTGCACGGAGGTGATGGAGGTCGGCACGTACGGCACCGGCCGGACGCCGTGCCGGGTGCTGCTCGCCGCGACGCCGACCGCGACGACCCTCACCGAGTACGAC
>NZ_CAXTHO010000216.1:0-2086 GCF_964244015.1 uncultured Amnibacterium sp.
GAGCGGGCGACGGGAATCGAACCCGCACTACCAGCTTGGGAAGCTGGAGTTCTGCCATTGAACTACGCCCGCGATGCGCCCCGAGGGGCGCCAGGGGAGTGTAGCAAGGGGCGAACCGGTCCCCAGTAGGGTCGGTCCGTGCTGCTGTCGGATCGGGACATCGCCGCGGAGCTCTCCTCGGGGCGGGTGGTGCTGGACCCGTACGACGCCGATCTGCTGCAGCCGTCGAGCTTCGATGTGCGGCTGGACAGGTACTTCCGGCTGTTCGACAACCACAAGTACGCGGTGATCGACCCGGCGGAGCATCAGCCGGACCTGACGCGGCTGGTGCAGACGAAGCCGGGCGACGCGTTCGTCCTCCATCCGGGGGAGTTCGTGCTCGGCGCGACGTTCGAGGCCGTGACGCTGCCGGACGACATCGCCGCGCGGCTGGAGGGGAAGAGCTCGCTCGGCCGGCTCGGGCTGCTGACGCATTCGACCGCGGGCTTCGTGGATCCGGGCTTCACCGGCCACATCACGCTCGAGCTGAGCAACGTGGCGACCCTGCCCATCAAGCTGTGGCCGGGGATGAAGATCGGTCAGCTCTGCTTCTTCCGCCTCAGCTCGCCGGCCGAGCACCCGTACGGGTCGGGGGAGTACGCCTCCCGCTACCAGGGGCAGCGGGGCCCGACGGCGTCGCGCTCGTACCTGAACTTCGTCAGATCCGACGTGTCGGTCACCGAGGCGGGGGCCTCCGGGGCGTGAACCCGAGGTTCAGGCGCGGATGCCGGACAGCTCGGCGAGCTGCAGGTCCAGCCACGGGCTGAAGGCCCACGGGGCCCTGCCGACGGCGACCTCGAGGTCGTCCGCCTCGATCCATCGGAACTCCGCGACCTCGTCGGGATCGGGCTGGATCTCGTCGAGGGTGACCGCGGTGAACACCGGGCACACCTCGTTCTCGACGATCCCGGAGGCATCGGTCGCGCGGTAGCGGAAGTCGGGCAGCACGAGGTGCAGATCCGTGACCGTCACGCCGAGCTCGTCGAAGGCGCGGCGCGCGATCGCGGACGGGATGTCCTCACCGGGGGAGGGGTGCCCGCAGAACGAGTTGGTCCACACCCCCGGCCAGGTGCGCTTCGACAGCGCTCGCCTGGTCACGAGGACGCGCCCGTCGCCGTCCCGCAGGTGGCAGCTGAATGCGAGGTGGAGGGGGGTGTCCAGGCCGTGCACGGTGGCTTTCGGGGCGATGCCGATGGCGGTGCCGTCGTCGTCGACCAGAACCACCTGCTCGTCGGGATCCGTCATGCGATGCCCACAGTTGTACCCTTGCCGTCGTGCTGTTCTGGGACGCCCCCGTTCGGGGGCGCGGATGGGCAGCAAGCCTAGGGCGTCCCCGATGCGGGCGACGTATGCCAGTGGGGTGTCCGAGAGCCCCCGTTCGGGGGTGGTGAGCGTGGTCGCCGCTCCTCTCGAGCGCTACGGCAGAGCTGCTGCGCGGTCCTCCGCGGTGGTGATCGGCCAGTACTCGACCTCGTTCGGGCTCGCTGTACGGCTGCTGCCGGCCGGCACCCGAATCCACATCCGCAACGTCTACGCGCTCGTCCGCCTCGCCGACGAGATCGTCGACGGCGTCGCCGCGGCCGCCGGCGTACCGGCCGAGCGCATCGCCGCCGCGCTCGACGAGCTCGAGGCGGACACCTATCGCGCGATGGCGAGCGGCTGGTCCACGAACCTCGTCGTGCACGCGTTCGCCACGACGGCGCGGGAGGTCGGGATCGAGCGCGCGATCGTCACCCCGTTCTTCACCTCCATGCGCATGGACCTGGAGCGGGCGTCGCACACCGACGCCTCCTTCGAGGCCTACGTCGACGGCTCTGCAGAGGTCGTCGGCCTGATGTGCCTTCGCGCGTTCGTCGCCGCGGGCCCGCCGCGCACCCCCGAGCAGCTCGCCGTGCTCGAATCGGGAGCGCGGAGCCTCGGTGCCGCGTTCCAGAAGGTCAACTTCCTCCGCGACCTCGCAGCCGATTCCGAGGGCCTGGGCCGCGCCTACTTCCCCGGCGTCGACGTCGCGCACCTGGACGAGGCGACGAAGACGCGTCTGCTCGCC
>NZ_CAXTHO010000217.1:0-2077 GCF_964244015.1 uncultured Amnibacterium sp.
CATGCGGGGCGGCCGGCGGACGAGCACACCGGGATCGACGAGGATGTGCGTCGCGTGGGCGCCGTGCGCGGGGTCGTGCCCCAGCACCTCCATGCCCGCGCTGATCCCCCGCACGCTCTTGCCGACCTTGCGGACGATCCCCGCGAAGCTGGTGCCCTGACGCGCAGGGAACGTCAGGGGGATCGCGTCCTGGAACCGGCCGTCGCGCACGTACGCGTCCATGTGGCTGATCCCCGCGGCAACCACCTGCACCAGCACCTGATCCGCGTCGGGCACCGGCCGGGGCTCCTCGGCGACCTGCAGCATGTCGACCCCGCCGTAGCCGGCGAAGGTCGCGATCAAGGTCGCCTTTTTAGCCATGACGCCGACGCTAGGACCGCCCCGACCCGCCACGCCAGATCCGGAGGGCCTTGGGGGTTTGCGGGGGGTGGTGCCGGTGTTCGGGCGCTTCCGTGTCAGGCGCTTCGGTGTTCCGGCGCTTCGGTGTCAGGCGCTGAGCCGCGGGTAGTCCGTGTAGCCCTCCGCACCCGGCGTGTAGAAGCGGTCGGATCGCGGCGCGTTCTCCGGCGCCTCGTCCCGCCAGCGCTGCACGAGGTCCGGGTTCGCGATCACGGCACGGCCGACGGCCACGGCGTCGGCGTGCGCGCGCTCGACGAACGCGATCGCCTCGTCCCGGGTCGTGTGGGAGCCGAACCCGCTGTTGACGATGAAACCGCCGTCGAAGCGGTCGCGCAGCTCCTGCACCGGCTCGCTCGCGGGGTCGCGGTGCAGCACGCTGAGGTAGGCGAGGTCGAGCGGCGCGAGGCCGTCGATCAGCGCGAGGTAGGTGCGGCGCGTCTCGTCGGCGTCGGTCTCGAGCACGTCCTGGATGTCGTGCGACGGCGAGATCCGGATGCCCACGCGACCGCCGCCGACCTCGGCCGCGACCGCCTGCGCGACCTCGATCACGAAGCGGGCCCGCGCCTCGGCCGAGCCGCCGTAGCCGTCCGTGCGCAGGTTGGACGACGGGGCGAGGAACTGGTGCAGCAGGTAGCCGTTCGCGCCGTGCAGCTCGACCCCGTCGAACCCGGCCCGGATCGCGCGGCGCGCGCCGCCGACGAACTCGTCGCGGACGACCGCGAGGTCGGCCGCCGTCAGCGCCTCCGGTACCGCGTGCGGCTGCTTGCCGTGCTGCGTGTGCACCTCGCCGCCGATGGCGACGGCGCTCGGTGCGACCGTGCGGGTCCCCGTGAGTTCGGGGTGCGAGACGCGGCCGGCGTGCATCAGCTGCATGACGATCGTGCCGCCCTCGGCGTGCACCGCGTCGGCGACCGCGCGCCACCCGGCCTCCTGCGCATCGGTCGCGATACCGGGCTGACCGGCGTAGCCGCGCGAGTCCCGGCCCAGGTAGACGCCCTCGCTGACGATCAGGCCGACGGAGGCGCGTTGCGCGTAGTGCTGCGCGACGAGCGCGGTGGGTACGCCGTCCTCGCCGCAGCGGAGGCGCGTCAGCGGCGCCATCACGACCCGGTTCTCGAGGTGCAGGTCGCCGAAGTCGGTCGGGCTGAACAGGTCCATCGTGCTGCTCCATCCGGGTCGCGGGGGTCGCCCGCAGAGGGTCAACCGCGAGACGACTGCCGAATTCCGTCACCTCCACGAACCCTGGGTACGGGCCCCGGAACCCCTCCACGCGGCGGGCGCCTCGTCGCCGAACGCCGCCCGACGCGGCTGGATGGGCCCATGACACACACCGAGCTGCTGCACGACCATCACCTGGGCGATGTGCCCACCGTCGCCGGAGACGGCCGCGAGACCCTGATGCACCTGGGTCGCGTCAGCATCACGGGCGGCTTCGACGAGCCCGGCGAGTTCGACATCCCGCCGGAGGAGCCGGTCGTGCTGGTGGGCGAGGTGCCCTGGGAGCTCCGCACCGCCGAGTGAGGCCGGCGCGCCTCGGCGTCGCCTCCGCCCGGTATCCCTGCGACCGGTACGCAGGTGCAGGAGGATCGGTGGATGAGTGCCGTCATCATCGGGTACGCCCGGACCCCCTTCGTGAAGTTCAGCGGCGTCTTCGCCCAGGTGCCGGCCACGGTCCTCG
>NZ_CAXTHO010000218.1:0-2066 GCF_964244015.1 uncultured Amnibacterium sp.
TCGCCGCGGCGAGGTCCGTCCGCAGCGTGCCTGCGGCGGTCGGCAGCTCGGGGACGCCGTACGTCCACGCGCCATGCCAGTCGCCTGGATAGAACGCGCGCCAGTCGTCCTCGCTCGTGAGCCGGTGGTCGGCGCCCGCGTCGATCACGAGCACGTCGTCGGGCAGCTGAGCGCCGAGCGCACCCGACCGGCCGTGCGGGAGCGCGAGGAACACCACGTCGTGGCCCGCCAGCACCTCCGGCGTCGTCTCCTGAATGACGAGATCCGCGTGCGTCACGAGGTGCGGCTGCACCTCGCCGATGCGGCGGCCGGCACTCGTGTTCCCGGTGACCGTGACGACCTCGAGATCGGGATGCTGCGCGATCAGGCGCAGCAGCTCGCCGCCGGCGTAGCCGCTCGCACCCGCGACGGCGACCCGGATTCCCACTCCGGAAGCGTACCGACCCCGAGATGCGCCCCTCTCCTGGCGCCGGAGGTGGAGGCTGTGCGCATGAAGCCGTTCGAGATCCGTGCGCCCCGCTCGGACGAGCTGCGCCGGCTGGCCCAGCTCAAGATCGACTGGGCCGGGCTCGACCCACGACCGGGCAAGGGCGCCGAGTGGGCGTACGCCGACGAGCTGTCGGCGTGGATGGACCGGATGGGCGACCGCATGCTGTGCCGGGTCGCCGTCATGGGCGACGTGCTCGTCGGGATGGGGTGGTTGGTCGTGTTCGAGCGGGTACCCGACTTCGGCGACCGGCGGAGGAAGACGGGCGATCTGCAGAGCGTCTACGTGACGCCCGGCAAGCGCGGCCACGGCATCGGCCTGGCGCTGGTCGAAGCGCTCTGCGCGGAGGCGGACCGGCGCGGCGTGGCGCGCCTGACCGTCCACGCGAGCACGCCGGCGATCGAGCTGTACGAGGCCGCCGGCTTCCGCACCGGCGCGACGCTGCTCGACCGCAGCAACCCGGAGCCGCCGGAGGGGTGAGGTGTGGTGTTCACGGATCAGGGGATTCGGTAGGCGCGGAGCGCCACCGAATCCCCTGATCCGTGAACACCACTACTCGCGGAGGTGGGCGCCTGTGCGCTCGGCCGCCACGGCGACGCCCGCTTCCTTCGCCGCGGTCGCCTCCGCCGCGGTGAGGGTGCGGTCGGGTGCGCGGAAGCGGAGCGCGAAGGTCAGCGACTTCGTCCCCTCCGGCAGCCCGGCGCCCCGGTAGTCGTCGACCAGCTCGATCGTCTCGAGCAGCGGGCCCGCTCCGGAGATCAGCGCGTCGCGCACGTCGCCTGCGGGCACCTGGTCCGGAGCGACGAGGGAGACGTCCTGCGTCGCGGCGGGCATCGAGGAGATCGGCGCGAAGGCGACCGCCGCCGGCACGGCCGCGATGAGCGCGTCCACGTCGATCTCGACCGCGGCGACCCGGCCGGGCACGTCGTCCACCGAGCCGGGCAGCAGCTCGCCCACGACCCCGACCGCGGTCTCGACGGCGTCGCCGACCATCACCTCGGCTGACCGCGTGGGGTGGAACCCGGCTGCGCCGCCCTCCTGCCGGATGCGCACGGGGACCCCGACGGCTGCACCGATCCTCAGGGCGGCGTCGACCGCGTCGCGCCAGTCGACGGGCTCGGCCGGCTGACCCGGCCCCTTCGGCAGCCGGTCGCCGGTCAGCACGACGGCGACGTGCGTGGGCTGCGGAGGAAGGTCGCCCGCGAGCCGGGAGAGCAGGTCGGGGGCCGGCCGCGCGCCGATCGGCGGCAGCTCGGCGGTGCCGTAGGAGCCTCCCTCGGCGGGTCGGAACACGAGACCGAGCTCGAACAGCGCGAGATCGGTCGTGCCGCGCGCGCGGTTGCGTCTGACCGCGTCGAGCAGCCCTGGTAGCAGCGATCGGCGCAGCAGCGGCGCGGAGGCGTCGAGCGGGTTCGCGACCCGCATCGACGGTCCGGCCGCATATGCCTCCTGCTGCATGGAGGACACGAGCGGGTAGGACTGCACCTCGAACCCACCCGAGGCGGCGAGCACGGTGCCGATCGAACGGCGCAGCCGTTGCGAGCGGGTGAGCCCGCGCCCGGGAGGGGCGACCGGCAGC
>NZ_CAXTHO010000219.1:0-2065 GCF_964244015.1 uncultured Amnibacterium sp.
CCGGCGGCCGCGACAACGTGACCGTCGTCGTGGTCGACGTGATCGAGGTCGAGCCTGCGCCGCCGCGCTGATCGAGGCGCCCCGCCCGCGACCCGCGACCCTCCGCCCCCGCCCCGCTGATCGAGGTGCGAGCGAAGCGAGCCTCGAGATCACCCGCGGCCTCGCGCGGCCCGCATTCCTCTCCTCCACAGGCCCCGACCGCATGGCACCGCTGCCGAGCGGGCAGGCTGCCAGCCGTGACCGACCGTCTCGCGCTCCCGGCCAGGCCCGCCCCGCCTGAGCCACCGCCGTTCCCCGTGCTCGGGGTCATCGCCCCCGTCGTGCTCGCGGTCGGGCTGTTCGTCGTGATCGGCACGCCGACCGTGCTGCTGCTCGCGGTGTTCAGCCCCGTGCTCGCGATCGCGGCCGTGGTCGACGGTCGGCTCCAGCTGCGGCGACGCGCCGCCCGCGACCTCCGGAGGCAGGACGCCGCGTTGACGGAGGTGGAGCGCGAGCTCGAGGTGCTGCGCTCCGCGGCGGTCGCTGCCGCTCGCATCGCGACGCCGTCGCCCGCGGCGCTCGCCGCGGATCCGGGAGCGTGGGCCGGGCGACCGCCCTCGGGCGTGCTCGTGCTCGGCACCGCCGACCTGCCGTGCGCGCCGGCGGTCGGCGGCATCGCGGTCAGCGAGCGCGAGCGACGGCTGGTCGCGTCGGGTGCGGTGCTGCCCGACGCGCCCTTCGGGGTGCCGGCAGCGGCGACTGTGGCCGTGGTCGGACCGCCCCCGCTCGCCGAGGCGTTCTCGCGTGCGGCGTCGGTCGCACGACTCCGCGGTGCCGGGAGTTCAGGAGGAGCGGCCGTGCTGACGGCGTCGGCAGGGGCGACCGCCGACCTCGTCGTCGAGGTCGGCGCCGATGCGGTCGCCCGGGTCGTGCACGCCAGCGGACCTGCTGCGGACTGCGCGACCCGCGTGTTCCGCCCCGCCTTCCTCACCGTCGCCGCCCACCGCGACGCGGTCGCGCAGGGCGGATCGACCACGCTCGGCGAGCTGCTGGCGCACCCTGCGGCGGGAGGTCTCGCCGCGCGCTTCCTGGTGGGCGCGGACGGCCCGGTTGACGTCGACCTCGTCGCCGACGGGCCGCACGCGGTCGTGGGCGGCACCACCGGGAGCGGGAAGAGCGCGCTGCTGACGGCGTGGATCCTCGCGCTCGCCGCCGCCCATCCGCCCGAGCGGCTCGCGCTGCTCCTCGTCGACTGCAAGGGCGGCGCGGCGTTCGACCCGCTCGTGGCGCTGCCCCACGTCGTCGGCGTCGTCACGGACCTCGACGCGGAGGCGGCCGAGCGGGCCGTCGCCAGCCTGGCCGCGGAGCTGCGCCGGCGCGAGCAGGTGCTCCGCGACGCGCGGACCGCGGACGTGGCGGGCACCGGGCTGCCGCGGCTCGTGGTCGTGGTGGACGAGTACCGCGCGCTGGTCGACCGCGCGGCGGCGCTCGCGGCGCTGTTCGGCGACCTGGCGGCGCGGGGGAGGTCGCTCGGCGTGCATCTGATCCTCTGCACGCAGCGGCCGGGAGGCAGCATCCGCGACGAGGTGCTGGCGAACTGCCCGATCCGGATCAGCCTCAGGGTGCAAGACGCGGCGGACAGCAGGGCGCTGATCGGATCGGCCGCAGCGGCGCAGCTCGGGCGCGACCCGGTCGGCGGCGCGATCCTGATGACCGAGCGGCCGGTCCGGGTCCGGGTCGCGGCGGTCACGGACGACGTCGTCACGGGGACGGTCGAGCAGCTCGCGGCGCGGCACGGGCGCAGCGGCGTGCGCGCGCCCTGGCTGCCTCCGCTGCCCGCCGTGCTGCCCGTCGCGACCCTGCTGCAACCGCCCGCGCCGTTGATCGCCTTGGGGCTGACCGACCTGCCCGAGCAGCAGCGGCAGCCGGTGCTGGCGTGGGATCCGGTCCGGCAGCCCCGGCTGCTCATCGTCGGCGACCCGCGCACGGGACGCTCGACGGCCCTCGCCACCGCCGCTCGCGGACTCGGCGTCGCACCGACGCCCGCCGACCCGGCCGTGCTCTGGGACCGGATCGGCGACCGCGA